>CAYVCG010000062.1:0-12176 GCA_964449985.1 uncultured Defluviitaleaceae bacterium | reverse complement strand
TGCTGGCGGTTTTGAACTTTGTTGAAAAAAGCAAATACAGAATAACACAGGAGCAAGAAAAATCTATAGTTTCTTTGCTAGAAACAAACGGCATAACTATTGAAACAGAAGTAATAAAGGGTTTTATGCCGCTTAAACAGCTTGATCTGTTATCATATCCATTCCAAAACAATATTGCTTATATAGCCGAAATTCTTTGCAGCAATTCAAATGATTTAAAAAAGACAGAGGAATTTGGTAAAATAATCCTATCAACGGATAATGAAGAATTGTCTTTTGAAAAGACAGGTTTTCTTTTCGAGATCCCGCGAGGTATGGGGAAAATTGAATTTACTTTAGAAAATGCAAAGCAGCAATGCGATGACCTAGTCAAAAAATTTAACAGGCTTAATGAAAGCCTAAATCTATCGTTCGATTATGCCCAACCTTTGAAAGATGGGTATTATACGATAGAATACAGAACTGTTTACAATGCCATCTCCGTTTATTCAAGTTATGTCCGGTTTAGAGTAACCGATAATGGCATCATTCAAGTCAAAGGGAATTTTTATATCCCTCATGCATTACTTGATGAGCGAGAAATTTATTCGCCCGATGAGGCTTTATATTCCCTTATGCACGAATTGCGCAACAACTATGGAGCAAATACAGAGCAGATAAAAGTGACAAAAATGGATGTTGTTTATAGGGTTGAAGATAACGTAACTGACATAACAGCAACGCTAAAGGCAGACCCATTTTATAGGTTTTATACGACTACAAGAGGTGAGCCATTTTTAATAAACGCATATACGAATACAATAAAATAATTATTTAAAAAAACACTTTTAAGTTATAGATATTAATGTTATAATTCATCATGTTGATTTATTTCAATTTGTTTTTAATTGGTTCTTTATTTAAATAGCGGTGAATTATATTTAGTTAGTTTATTTGAAAAATAAAGCGGAAAGCCCCGCTTAACCCATATATTTGAAAGGTGTGCTTTAATGGAACACTTGGTAATCACGGGCCAGAAACGGCTTTTTGGCGAGGTTTTTATAAGCGGCGCTAAAAATGCATCGGTCGCTATTATTCCCGCTGCGATTTGCGCCAGCGGTGTTTGTGTTGTTGATAATCTGCCGCACATTGAAGATGTGTCATGCTTTATTGATGCGCTTTCAAAAATCGGCGTTAAATGTGAATTTTTAGATCAGCATACGCTTCGCATTGATTCCACCGGTTTAAACAGTTTTTATGCTAATTTTGAATCAGTAAGAAAGATGCGTGCATCATATTATCTTATCGGTGCTTTGCTTGGCAGAATGAAAAAGGCGGAAGTTGCGCTGCCCGGCGGATGTAATTTTGGCTCAAGACCCATAGATCAGCATATAAAAGGCTTTGAAGCATTAGGAGCAACAGTAAAAATCGAACACGGTATGGTCAAGGCTTATGCAGATAGGCTCATTGGCGCTCATATATATTTGGATATGGCCAGCGTTGGTGCTACGATTAATATTATGTCTGCGGCTGTCTTTGCCGAAGGGACGACAATTATTGAAAATGCGGCCAAAGAACCCCATATCGTTGATACGGCGAACTTTTTGAATATACTTGGCGCGAATATTAAAGGCGCCGGAACTGATATTATTAGAATAAAGGGCGTTAAAGACCTGCACGGAGGGGAATACACGATTATTCCGGACCAAATTGAGGCCGGAACATATATGATTGCCTCTGCAATTACGGGTGGAGACGTTACTGTGCGCAATATTATCCCAAAACATATGGAATCAGTTTCTGCAAAGCTTAGGGAAATAAATTGCACAGTTATAGAAGGCGACGATTATATACGCGTTATCGGAAACTCGCCTATATCCCCAGCAAACTTAAAAACCATGTATTATCCCGGCTATCCAACGGATTTGCAACCACAGATGACTGCCCTTCTGACTCTTTCAAAGGGTACAAGCATTATAACAGAAACGGTATTCGAAAATAGATTTCAATATATAAATGAACTAAAACGACTGGGCTGCGATATTAGTGTTGACGGCAGGACAGCCGTTGTCGAAGGGGTAGGCAGGCTCACCGGTGCTGACGTTACAGCAACGGATTTAAGAGCTGGGGCTGCGCTGGTTATTGCTGCGCTTGCAGCAGAAGGAAAAACAACTATCAGTAATGTTAAATATATAGACCGCGGGTATGAAGATATTGAAAATAAATTGAGAAAACTAGGCGCATGTATAGAGCGAGTGAATACATCGCTGGCATAGGATGGGTATGATTAAGGGGTAACTTTTTTTGATAAAAAGTTCCCCCTTACGATGCTGACAAATACTAAAATTTATAATGGACGGCCAATGGCCGCCCCTACAAATGGCATAAAACGGAATTTCTGTAGGGGCGCGCATTGCGCGTCCGCATGACTCAATTAATTGTCTACAGCCTTGACTTTTCAAGCAAAAGTTTAAGCTTGTATTGTTGCATTTAAGACGGATTAATACATCCCCTAATGATTCCGCTCTTTAAACTCCTTCTGCATATCCCTCTTATAATCCCTCTCGGCTATAGAATGCCTCTTGTCATACAGCTTTTTACCTTTTGCTATGCCTATATCCAGCTTGACATAACTCCCAGCAAAATAAACCTTAACAGGCACAATGGTATAACCATCGCGGGTTATTGCGCCAATCAGCTTGTTTATCTGCCATTTATGCAAAAGCAGCTTCCGCTTGCGCAAAGGGTCTTTATTAAAAATATTGCCTTGCTCATATGGGCTTATATGCATATTAACTACATATGCCTCCCTATTATCAATGCTCACGTAGCTTTCACGCACATTGCAACGCCCAGCCCTAAGAGACTTTACTTCTGTTCCGGAAAGGGATATGCCTGCCTGAAACGTTTCCTCTATGAAATAATCATGCGTGGCCTTTTTGTTGTTCGCTATAAGCTTTATTCCTGTCTTTTCTTTTACCATAAGCTTGCATTCCCTCCTTAATAAAAGAGCTCCAGGCTTAATTAAGAATATATTTCGTCATATCCATAGGCTCTATGATCATTCCATCCTTATAAACACGCATATTTCCGCCCGAAATCTCATCAATCAAAACAACCTTGCCATTTACTATACCGAACTCCAGCTTTATATCATACAGCACAAGCCCTTTTTTGCTAAGCTCTTCCTTTATTATATCGCAAATCTGCCTTCCAAGCAATTTTATTTGTTCATATTCATCGCCTGCCATAATATTAAGCGCTTCGAGAGCATCTTTTGTTATCGGTGGATCCTGACGTTTGTCATCCTTTAATGTCATCTCTATAAAACCGTCCAAATCCGAGCCCTCAGTTATATAATCGCCATATCTGCGGAAAAAACTACCTACAGCTTTATATCGGCATATAACTTCCAAGCCTTTGCCGAAAACCTTTGCTGGTTTAACCGTCATTGTTACGGCATCTATATCGCAATCAACATAATGCGTTGGAAAGCCGGCCGCTTCTATAAGCTCAAAGAAATGCTTGCTAAGGCGCAAGGATTCTCTCCCAAGCCCTTCAATAGTAAGCCCAACGGAATTTTCGCCCGGATCAAAAACGCCGTCCTTTCCTGTAGCATCGTCTTTTAGCTTTAGTAAATAGTTTCCATCGTCAAGCATAAAAACGTTTTTGGTTTTACCCTCATACATAAGCTTCATAAAAAAATTCATCCTCTCATTATTGTTTAATAACTCAGCTTTTGCTGTCCAATTTTATAAAATCCGTAAATTTGCTGGCGGCATATGACAAAGGCACACCTTTAAGCTTTGCCAAACCGATAGACCTTGGCGGTATTGGTTCCCTAACAGGTATTTCATAAAGCTGCTTTTCAGATAAAACATCTTGATAAAACTCTTTTACAGTGAAAGTTATTCCCAAATTTATGCTTGCAAAGTTTAATAAAAGATCCATACTTCCCAATTCAATTTTAGGTATAAGTATGGTTCCATGATTGCCGGCATATTTATCAATAAAACCACGGGTTATGCTTGCCTTCTCTAAAAGTAACAGCGGATAGTTATTTATATCTTTTATTGATATGCCATCTTTCGCAAGTTCCATAAATTTTGTTCCGCCGATTATACAGTCGTGAATTGTCATACACTCAAAAATCTCAATATTATCATCCTCTTGAAGCGGAAGGTTTACAAAAACAATATCAACCTTTCCAGTTTTAAGAAGATTAACGGTTTCTGCAGATGTCTTATTTGTCGCCTTGATATTTATAAACTCATAAGACTGTATGTATTTTTCAATATACGGCAACAAATAGTGCGTCAATATAGTATCATTGGCGCCTATACGCACCTCTCCCATCTCCAGGTCATGCATCTCAAAATATTTCTTTTCTGCCATTTTAATAAGGCCAAGGCCCTGACTTACATATTTATACAGCACTTCACCCTCCGGCGTTGTTCTAATACCCTTTGATGAGCGCACAAGCAACGGGCGGCCAAAACGCTGTTCCAGTTGGCGTATCGCCATGCTGATGGCAGGTTGAGACACATAAAGCTCTCTAGCAGCAACGGACATGCTACCCGTTGCAACAACCGTACAAAAAATTTTGTATAAATCGAGCGGTATTTCAATATTATCCATTTTATGCCTCCATTAAATAATACTTATATTACATTAGAGTAAACCATGAGAAGTACTATAGTCAGGCTGTAAAAAAATTAAATAAAATAAAGTTACCAAACCCCTGCGATAAAACAGCATATCATAATATCCAATTATGCTAGATATAAATAATATCAATTTTACTTATGATTATTAATTAATTATAATAAATTTATATAAAAAAATCAAGCAAAAGTTTGGAGGTAATTAATATGAGATTAACGGGCACGAGCGCATACGGTATCAGGCTTCCTATTATTAGCAAAGGTGATAACCTTGTGCAGATTGTTGCGGATTCTGTTGTTAAAGCCTGTGAAACGGATAGTATAGCACTAAATGATAATGACGTTATTGGTATTACTGAGGCAGTTGTTGCAAAAGCACAAGGCAACTTTGCTCAAACAGCCGATATCGCCGCAGATATTAAAGAAAAATTCCCTAGTGGTGTTGCCGGTTTGGTTTTCCCTATAATGAGCCGCAATAGGTTTTTTAATGTTTTAAAAGGCATATCCCAAGGCCTTAATAAAACATATGTACTTTTGCAATGCCCTTCGGACGAAGTTGGAAACCCAATCATGGATTTGGAAATGATTGACGACATTGCTGATGAACTTTCAAATGGGCCGATTCCCGCTGAAAGATTTATAGAAATAACAAATAATTATAAGCATCCGTTTACCGGAGTTAATTATATTGATTTATATAAAAGCGCAAACCCGAACATCGAAATCCTTGTATCCAGCGATCCTAGAGATATATTAAAGTTTACTAAAGACGTGTTAGTTTGCGAAATACATACGCGGATGAGAACTAAAAACAGGCTGATAAAAGCAGGCGCACAGACGGTTTACACACTGTCCGATATTTTGAGCAAGCCTATCGGCGATAGCGGTTATAACCCTGATTATGGCGTTCTTGGCTCAAACATCTCCACCGAGACCGAATTAAAGCTGTTCCCAAGGGATTGCGGCGCATTCGTAGAATCTGTCCGTAATGAATTGCTCTCTCGTACGGGAAAGCAGCTTGAGGTGCTTGTGTATGGGGATGGAGCTTTTAAAGACCCGTTCTGCGGTATTTGGGAACTGGCAGATCCAGTCGTTTCCCCAGCATATACAAGGAGGCTTGGAGGGCGGCCAAACGAAATAAAAATAAAATATGTCGCAGAAAACGTATTTAGCGGTTTAACAGGTGAAGAAAAGACCAACGCCGTGGCAAAGCTGATTCGTGAAAAAGACCAAAGCAAAACCAGCTATAGCGAAGGCACAACCCCTAGAAAGTATGCAGACCTTTTGGGCAGCTTATGCGACCTCGTAACCGGCAGCGGCGATAAGGGAACTCCTGTTGTTATTGTAAAAGGCTATTTTGATAACTATGCCACGGAATAATACTGGAAAATTCCCAAAAAAACTTGCATTATGCAAATTTGTGTGTTATCATATGTCCTTGTGATGATAAAATATCGTCATAAGTATATAGTTTTATCCTTGCTCTTTTATAATAAGAGAGCCATTAGTCCAGAAGGAGGTGTAAGTTGTAATGAACAAATACGAATTAACCGTTGTATTTAACCCTAACTTAGACGAGGAAGCTTTAAAGGCTGAGTTTGACAAAGTTCAAGGTTATATCGAAAGATTTGGCGGTACCGTTGAAAAGGTTGACGATTGGGGCAAGCGTAGGCTGGCTTACGAAATCAAAAAGATGACGGAAGGTTTTTATTATTTTATTACGTTTGCGGCTGAAGGTACGGTTCCTGCAGAAGTTGAAAATCGCATACGTATTAGAGAAAACATTCTTCGTTATTTAGTAATTCGTCAAGACGCTTAATTGATGGAGGGGTTCTAGTATGAATAAAGTACTCTTGCTGGGGCGGCTGACCAAGGATCCAGAGGTTAGATATTCCCAAGGCTCTGAGCCTATGGCCGTCGTTAGATACACCATCGCAGTAAACAGAAGATTTAAGCGTGAAGGCGAGCCGGATGCAGATTTTATCAATTGCGTTGCTTTTGGAAAAACCGGTGAATTTGCAGAGAAGTATTTTAAGAAGGGTCAGATGGTCGGTTTATGCGGCCGCCTTCAAATACGTTCTTATGACAAAGATGGCCAAAAACAATGGATAACAGAGGTTGTTATTGAGGATCAATACTTTGCCGAGAGCAAGGGTGCTACAAGCACTTACAACCAATCTGCTCCAACACAGCAAAAGCCAGCTGAATCAAATGACGCATTCTTTGCCATTGATGAAAGCCTTGAAGACGAAGACCTGCCGTTTTAATCATGTTTCGGCATAGCTTTGGAAATCTATAAAAGGAGGGTTAATACTCATGATAAACAAAAAGCGCGGCCGCAGAAAAAAACGCGTTTGCATGTTTTGCGGCGATAAAGTTAGAACTATTGATTATAAAGATATAGCAAAGCTCAAGAAATTTGTTTCTGAAAGAGGCAAGATTTTGCCAAGAAGAGTAACCGGTAATTGCGCTAAGCATCAAAGAAAGCTTACCGTTGCTATTAAAAGAGCAAGGCACATTTGCCTTATGCCATATACTCAGGACTAATCCTAAAATAAAAAAGGCGCTTTATGCGCTTTTTTTGATACAATTTTTTATGCAACGCGGAACAGGCTAGTACTATACATGATTATTAAAGGAGGTATTCAAATGATTGCAATGCAATATAAAATAACTTTGCCCAGCGATTATGACATGGGAATAATAAGAAAAAGAGTCCGTGATAACGGTCATAAAACAGACGGTTTTCCTGATCTAAAAATGAAAGCATATCTTATAGCTGAAAAAACAAAATACAACAACTTTGAAAACCAATATGCCCCTTTTTATTTATGGGAACAAATGGCAGGCATGAACCAGTTTTTATTAGGAGGGCCGTTTAACAATATAATTAATTCCTTTGGCAGACCAAATGTTTATAGCTGGATAGTCTTGCATGAATACGTATGCAAAACAACAGAACAGCAGTTTGCAATTGTCCAAACCTCTCCCATTCCATCCGAATCCGATTTTTCTGATTTATGTAATACCGAAGAAAAGAACTTCCATAAATGGATGGAAAGCGCATCCACAAAAGCATATATAACAGCCTATAACCCCTTAACATGGGAGATATGCCGTTTTCATATGACCACTGACCTAGATATGCTTAAAACTAAAGATAGTTTAATTTATAACGTGCATCATATATCCTAACTTTTATAATTTAATGATTAAAGGGGAACTCTTTCCCGAAAAAGTTCCCCTTTAAGAATCCTATCTTTCAACGCCAAATACAGCGTCCTCACCATTAATATTCCATTTCTTAACAAAGCCTTGAGGCGCTTCGCTCTTTATTTCAACGGAAAGTGTCTCCGTCTTTATCTCGTCTGCATTTTTCTCCATTATGCCGGAAAGCTTTTCGCCAGATTCATAATAGAACGTTATTTTGTCCAACACCTCAAAGTCAGCTTCTTTACGCATAGTTTGTATCTTGCTGATAACCTCGCGCACAAAGCCTTCTTCAATAAGCTCCGGCGTAAGATTTGTGTCGATAACAACCGTACACATCTTGCCTTTTTCGGAAGCAAACCCTTCTTTTTGAAGCGTTTCCACCAAAACATCATCCAGTGTTAAAACGACTTCTGTTCCATCTATATCAAACGTAACATTGCCTTTGTTAAACGCATCCATAAGCTCGTTACCGTCAGATGTGTTTAGCTTTTCAGATATTTTGGGCAGGATTTTGCCGTATTTCGGCCCAAGTGTCTTTAATTGCGGCTTGAATTTGTATGAAGTAAATCCACCAACATCGTCTGTAAACTCAACAGCCTTTATGTTTAATTCCTCAGCAACAATCGTCTTAAACATCTCCGGCAAAACAACCTCGGATTGAGCATACATAAGCCCGATCGGCTGACGGTTTTTGATATTCGCTGTATTCCTAGCAGCACGACCAGCAACAACCATATCATAAGCGGCAGACATGTTCTTCTCGAGATCCAGATCAATCATTGATTCATCAGCCACAGGGAAGTCACACAGATGCACGCTTATTGGAGCATCTTTATCTATGTTTGCCACAAGGTTTGAATAGATGGATTCCGCCATAAACGGTATAAACGGAGCGGAAAGGCGCGTTAATGTCTCAAGAACAGTATAAAGCGTCATAAACGCATTGATCTTATCCTGCGGCATTTCGCTAACCCAGAAACGCTCACGACTGCGGCGAACATACCAGTTGCTAAGCTCATCGACAAAATCATTCATCGCTCTTGCAGGCTCTGTAAGCTTATAACTTTCGAGACATTCGTCAACATATTTAATCAATGTATTGAGTTTGGACAAAATCCATTTATCCATAACCGGCAGCTTATCGTATTCCAGTTTGTAGTCCATAGGGTTAAAGCTGTCGATATTGGCGTAAAGCACGTAGAATGCATATGTGTTCCAAAGGGTTCCCATAAACTTACGCTGGCCTTCATTAACGGCATCTTCTGAGAAACGGCTAGGAAGCCATGGCGCCGAACCAGCATAGAAATACCAACGAACGGCATCTGCGCCTTGTTTATCAAGGATAGTCCACGGGTCTACAACGTTGCCTTTATGTTTGCTCATCTTTTGGCCGTCCTTATCCTGAACGTGGCCAAGTACGATAACGTTTTCATAAGGCGATTTATCAAAAAGCAGCGTTGAAATAGCCATAAGCGTATAGAACCATCCACGGGTTTGGTCTATCGCCTCAGAAATAAAGTTTGCTGGGAAATTGTTTTTAAACAACTCCTCATTTTCAAACGGATAATGCCATTGCGCAAACGGCATAGCCCCCGAATCGAACCAGCAGTCTATAACCTCGGGAACACGTTTCATCTTTTTGCTGCATTTCGGACAAGTAAGGAAAATATTGTCTATATACGGCTTATGAAGCTCCAATCCTTCAGGAACATCTGCACCCATTTCGGATAATTCCGCAACACTTCCGATAGCGTGGTTATGCCCGCATTCGCATTCCCAAATCGGTAGCGGTGTCCCCCAATATCTTTCACGGCTAAGACTCCAGTCTATAACATTTTCCAAGAAATTGCCAAAGCGGCCTTCTTTGATATTATCTGGATACCAGTTGACAGTGTTGTTGTTTTTAACAAGCTTGTCGCGCATTTCGGTCATACGGATAAACCATGCTTCGCGAGCATAATACAACAGCGGAGTATCGCATCTCCAGCAGAATGGGTAGTTATGCTCATAATCCGCAGCCTTTAACAGCTTGCCGCTTTCCCTTAAATATTCAATTATCAGCGGATCGCCATCCTTAACGAATATACCTGCCCATGGAGTTGCTTCTTTCGTAAAGTTACCTTGTTCGTCAACTAGCTGGCAGAATGGTAAATTATATTTCTTACCAACCCTTGCATCGTCTTCACCAAAAGCAGGAGCTATATGAACAATACCAGTACCGTCTGTCAAAGTGACATAAGAATCACAGCCCACATAATACGCAGAACCTTCATCGTAGTTAACAAAATCAAATAATGGCTCATAAGCAATTCTTTCTAAATCAGAACCAAGGTAAGTTTCAACAGTTTCAATGCCTTCGCCAAGAACTGTTCCCACCAAAGCCTCTGCAAGAATGAAATAATCATCTCCGTATTTAACCTTTGCATACGTTTCATTGGCGTTTACCGCAAGCATAAGGTTAGACGGCAGTGTCCATGGAGTTGTCGTCCATGCGAGGAAATATTCATTATCCTTGCCCTTTATTTTAAACTTAGCGTATACAGATTTCTCCTTAACGTCTTTATATCCTTGAGCCACTTCATGGCTGGAAAGAGCCGTTCCGCAGCGTGGGCAATAAGGCACAACCCTATGGCCTTTATATAAAAGATCCTTATCCCAAATGTTTTTAAGCGCCCACCACACCGATTCGATATAGTTGTTATGATAAGTTACATAAGGGTTATCCATATCGGCCCAGAAACCAACCCTGTCGCTCATTTCGCGCCACTCGTTTTCATATTTCCAAACGGATTCCTTACATTTCTTTATAAACGGTTCAACTCCATATTTTTCAATATCCGGTTTGCCGCTTATGCCCAGATTTTTTTCCACCTCAAGCTCAACGGGAAGACCGTGGGTATCCCATCCTGCTTTTCTTAAAACCTTGTATCCCTTCATTGTTTTATAACGTGGAATAAGGTCTTTAATAACACGGGTTAAAATATGCCCGATATGAGGCTTTCCGTTTGCCGTTGGAGGGCCGTCAAAAAACGTATAAAGAGGAGCGCCTTCCCGCCTTGCTATACTTTTTTCAAAAACTCCGTTTTCCTTCCAAAACTTAAGAATTTCTTTTTCTCTATCGACAAAGTTCAAATTGGTGTTGACTTTATCATACATCTTAAAAATACCTCCTATTTATTTCGATTATAAAAGAATTGTTACATAATCTAACCTAAAAAAATAAAACCCCCAATCGCCTCAACAGGACGAAAGAGAGCTTCCGTGGTACCACCTGAATTGACGCAAACGCGCCCACTCTAAACCCCAGATAACGGTTGGGTTTGCCGTTGCGCTTTTGCGCACCGCTTATGGAATAAATCCATCAAAACAGTGATATTCGGCCGGATTTTCTGCACGAGGCTCTCACCATCCCCCGCTCGCTTTGGCTCAAGTTTCCGCCTACTGGCTGTTTTATAGCGTTTGAACATACATAATGCACATATTATAAACCGTAAATCTATATTTGTAAAGAGCTAAATAACGTAAAAAATAAGCATTTTGATAAAAGCAGGAAAAGGACACCGTTTCTGGTATCCCCTTCCTTATATGTGTTTATTAAAATATCATGGATCCTACCAAACATGCTAACACAACACATCCAAAAAGCATTATTAAGTTCAGCGCAAAATCGAACCCCTTTTTGCGCCGTTTCGGCGAAGGAGATGCCACAGCGGCTGCCTTTATTTTTGGCAACGCGTCAATGTTTACGCCAGAAACGGCATACTCAACGTTTGTTTTTTTCCCAAACGTCTCTTTTAAAAAGGAATTGCCCTCCCTCATATAATTCTCTATAATACTTTCCGCTTCTTCAACGAAGTCTCTCGGAATTTGCGAATTTGACAAATTTTTTCTCACTATAAAAATTGCTTGCTCATACCATTTGGAGCTATCTCCGGTTATTAAAATGACTCTTTTATTACCACCGTTTTCAGCCATTGAAATCGCAACCTCCTTTACCGGTTTTTCTTTTTTCTATATGTAAATCATTTCCAACAATATAGAGTTTAATACAATTGTTGTAAAAAAAAGAAATAATTTCCAAACCAGCAAGGATAACATTGCTTTTTTATGGCAGTCATGTTATTTTTATCTTGGGCAATCAAAAAACGGTAACCTGTCAAAGTTTTTTTGGTGGGTAATAAGCGAGAGCGGTTAGCCACCTCTATCAAGGAGGTGGGGCTAATGACTACATATGAAGCAATATCTCTAATGATTTGTTTCGGAGTACTTATCGTAGCCATCCTTAATTTTAAGGCAAAAAAATAACCGCCCATAGTCTAC
>CAYVCG010000061.1:0-12407 GCA_964449985.1 uncultured Defluviitaleaceae bacterium | reverse complement strand
TAACCGCCCTTACAGGGCTAGAGCAGGCCACCGGTTAGACCGGTGGTCCTGACTTCAGAAAGGAGGATATTCTCTAATGTGGGCAATTAGCGAACTTAGGGCTGATTGCCGATGAGCAGAACTTATTTTGAAGAAACATTGGTCACTGTTGACCTATACGAAGTATGTTTTACATCGTAAACTAACACAATGGCGTGTGTTTTGTCAGACCAAAATGGGGTCTGATCAATACACGCTATTTTTGATGGGAGGTAATTATTATGTATGTAGCTGTTGACACGATTTGGGTCTTACTTGGCACCGCACTGGTTTTCTTTATGCAGGCAGGCTTTGCCATGGTAGAGACAGGATTCACTCGCGCGAAAAATGCTGGAAACATTATTATGAAAAACCTAATGGATTTTTCTATAGGAACACTGGTCTTTTGGATCCTGGGCTTTGGGCTTATGTTTGCAGGAGACGGCCCGTTTGTTGGAGGACTTGATTTTTTTGTGCGTGGGGATTACGGAAGCACTATACCCAGCAGTGCTTTTATTATTTTTCAGACGGTGTTTTGTGCTACAGCCGCAACTATCGTCTCTGGTGCTATGGCTGAGAGAACTAAATTTTCATCTTATCTTATTTACAGTTTAATAATCAGTGCTGTCATATATCCCATTTCTGGCCATTGGATATGGGGTGGGGGGTGGCTTTCTCAGCTTGGCTTTCACGATTTTGCCGGTTCCACAGCAGTACATATGGTAGGCGGCGTAGCAGCCCTTGTCGGTGCAAAAATATTGGGGCCGCGTATCGGAAAATATGGAAAAAATGGGGAGATTCGAGCTATCCCCGGCCACAGTCTCACCCTGGGTGCTTTGGGTGTATTTATTCTTTGGTTCTGCTGGTTTGGTTTTAATGGGGGCTCTACTTTATCAATGGCAGGAGATGCCATCTTATCGGCATCAAACATCTTTGTGACAACAAACATATCCGCTGCAACAGCCGCTACGGTTGTCATGATTATTACATGGCTTCGATACAAGAAGCCTGATGTTTCCATGACTCTCAACGGCGCACTTGCAGGTCTGGTAGCTATTACGGCTGGGTGCGATATTGTTTCTCCGGTTGGTTCATTTTGCATCGGTCTGATTGCTGCCTTTGTAGTGGTATTTGGAATTGAACTCGTAGAAAAAGTCTTAAAAATAGATGATCCTGTTGGTGCAATTGGGGTTCATGGTATGTGCGGAGCGGCCGGAACAATTTTAGCAGGAGTATTTGCGCTTGATGGCGGCTTGCTTTATGGAGGAGGTTTTAAATTTCTTGCTGTTCAAAGCTTAGGTGTGCTAGCTGTTATAGCGTGGGTAGCCGTAACAATGACCATCGTTTTTATCGTTATCAAAAAAACCGTTGGTTTGCGTGTTTCGCGCTCAGAAGAACTCGCCGGCCTTGACATAAAAGAACATGGTCTCGCAAGCAGCTATGCTGATTTTATGCCCGCTCCTATGGGAACAGACTTTAAACCGCAAAATGAAACCCCAGATCAAGCTCTCCTGGCCGTGCCAATTGATCAAGCTGTTCCTGTAGTTGGAACATCAAGACCTGGGGCTAAGATAACAAAAATGGTTATCATAACCAAACAAAGCAAATTTGAAATATTAAAATTGGCCCTTGACCAAATAGGTATTACGGGTATGACGGTTACGCAGGTTTTAGGATGCGGTATGCAAAAAGGCGGGCAGGAGTATTATCGTGGTGTTCCTGTTGAAACAACTTTGTTACCCAAGGTAAAAATCGAAATTGTTATCTGCAAGATCCCGCTTGCTCTGCTAATTGATACCGTCAAAAAAGCTCTGTACACAGGGAACGTAGGCGACGGCAAGATGTTTATCTATGATGTAGACAATGTAATTAAAGTGCGTACAGGCGAAGAGGGCTACGAAGCGCTTCAAGATGAGTAATAAATTTCAACAAACCATAGAAGGCGAAAAAAATCCCGTCAGATGGGAAAATTCTGACGGGCTTTTTAGTTCTCGCGTATTTAAACTTATATTTTAAGAGATGGATATTCTTTTGAACTTACTTTTCCTCATCGAAATTTAAACGCTAATCATAAGTAGAAGTAATTTTCGCAGCAAATATTTAATAGATTTATTAATAAACTATTTTATCTATTTAGAGGTGAATTAAATGCAAAACATTTATATCGTTAAGACAAAAGACAATAAGCTGCATTGTTTCTATCACACTAACGAATCCGGAATAAATATGCGGACGTATGAACAAAACAAATGGGGGAAATCAATAAACATTTTTCCAGATGCATTGCAAAACTACACGCTTACTTTATCAAAAAACGGAACTTTTTATATCTTTTGCTCAGACAAATCAGGCAATATTAATTCATGTGTTGGCTCAGGCGATTCATGGAATACGCACATTGTGCTTAGAAATCAGTCTCCGGTAATACACAATGTTATTTTCAGCCCATTATTTACTCCATCAGGCTTAAAACTAATATACAATATGCCTTCTCCGGAGGACAAGTCCCATTTTATCATGACCCAAAGCCTTGCAAAAAACGGGGAATGGAGCGCTCCATCCAGATTAGATAGGATATCACCGTTTAGTAATAATATTTTTACAACCCAGCTGCTATCTGATGATCATGCAATCGTTTTCTATCAAACCAAACCATCGGAAACAAATCTGGGATATAGAGAAATAACGGATGCTCAAAACGGAAGCTTTAATGTTATTCATTCCACTGGCTATCAAATTGCTGATACATCTTTTTTAACTACTAACAATACAATCCATACAGCTTATGTCGTTAAAAGCTTATTCTCTAGCCAGCTTATTTATAAGAAGCGTGATTCGGAAGGTTTTTCTGGCCCCATACCGATATGGGAAAGCCAGAGAATTGAAAACTGTCTTTTAATGATTTCTAAATCGCGGCTGTATATTTACTTTGCTTCGTCAACAAGCCTTTATTCATGCTATTCTGATGATAACGGAGAAACGTTTTCAAGACCAGTGCGTTATAAAGAAAAGATTTGCCAAAACCCTATAAAGGCATACTATATTTCTGAAACCCAAATGGATGAATCGGGATATTTTTGCCGTGAAGTTTATGTAGATAAACAGAATCCGTTCTCAGTTCAAATAATATCTGAGATAAATGATATAGTTCAAATCTATGAACCACCAAAAAATAATGTGCAAACACAAGACAAACCACCCTCACCAGATTCTTCAAATGAATATAAAAGTACACAATCGGCCATGCAATCTGGATTTGACCCGTTTATGCCCCCGCCTGACTACAATGAACTTTCTAAAATGCAGCAGATACCCCAAAAAGAAACTGAACATGATTATCCGGAAATGATAATGAGGCTTAAAAACTCACTGCGCATAGCAAAAAATCATTTATCGGAGAAAGATACACAATTGCAAAACTACATGAACATTTTAAAAACAAGAAATGAGGAAATGGCAGCCTCCGAAGCAAGCTATCGAGATGGCAGAGAAAAACTTGAAATGGAAATATCTAAATTAAGAAAGCAAATGGATCGGCTTAAACAGGAAAATGAAGTTCTTATACTACAAAGGCAATCTGTCCCTATAAAAGAAATATTTCCTCAACAGCCTATATACTCCGCAGCTGAATTTAAAATAACAGAACCGGAACAAGAGCAGAAACAAGCTGATATAACCGAACCCACAAACGATATTGAGATAGATAAAGAAAACAGATAAAAAACAGATAAACAAAACAATGGTTGAAAAATTTTAATAATTATTATATAATTTTATACATCAATATTGCGTTAGCATAGTAATGCGATAAAATATTAAAAAATACTGGAGGTTTATACAAAATGAAGAAATTTATTAGCTTAATACTATCTACTGTGTTTATGTTTGGCGTTGTTGGGTGCAACTCTGCTCCCGGAAAACTTGTCGTAGGTTTGGACGAAAACTTTCCGCCTATGGGATTTAGAGACGAAAAAGGCGAATTAGTTGGATTTGATATCGACATGGCTAAAGAAGCTGGAAAAAGAATGGGCTATGAAATGGAGTTTCAACCCATTAGCTGGTCTTCAAAAGAGTTG
Source organism: uncultured Defluviitaleaceae bacterium (assembly GCA_964449985.1). Taxonomy (GTDB): domain Bacteria; phylum Bacillota; class Clostridia; order Lachnospirales; family WRAX01; genus CAYVCG01. Next base: position 8,313 of record CAYVCG010000061.1, on the reverse strand, counting down.
GAGCTTTCTTCTAAGAGAGTTGATCTGCTTTGGAACGGCTTGACTATTACAGATGCTCGCAGAGAAACTATTCTGTTCACAAAACCATATCTTAAAAACAAACAAGTTATAATGGTCAGAAGTGATTCTGGAATTGCTTCTAAAGCTGATTTGGCAGGAAAAATTGTTGGTTTGCAAAAGGATTCCTCCGCTGAGGATGCCGTCACTGCCTACGAAGAAGCAACTCCATCTTTAGGTGGTATCGTTACATATGAAGACAACTTGATGGCATTTACGGATTTGGATATTCAAAGAACAAATGCGGTTGTCGTTGACGAAGTAGTTGCAAAATACTATCTTTCAAAGAACCAAACAAACCTTATGCTCCTAGAAGACAACTTTGGAGACGAGGAATATGGCGTTGGAATGCGCCTGGATGAAAAAGATTTATTAAATAAACTTCAAAAGGCTCTTGACGATATGAATAGCGACGGAACATCAGCTGAAATATCAAAAAGATGGTTCGGAGAGGATATCGTTATAAAATAAGGGAGAAGATAAATGTCTTTAGAAAATGCTCTTTCTCAAATGGTTAATGGCACAATAGTTACAATGCAGCTTTTTTTAATTACTCTTGTAATCTCTTTGCCTCTTGGCCTATGCCTTACGCTGTTAAATTCTTGTAAAAATGTTATTATTAAAGCGATATCGGGGTTCTATATCCTCGTTTTGAGGGGAACCCCCCTGCTATTGCAATTGTTCTTTATTTTTTTCGGTTTGCCATATGTGCCTGTTATCGGAAAGTATTTAACTGTCGGAAGGTTTGAGTCCGCAGCAATAGCCTTCATTTTGAACTATGCGGCATACTTTGCAGAAATATTCCGTGGTGGCTTGCTTGCTGTTGATAAGGGTCAATATGAAGCGGCAAAGGTTTTGGGAATGAATAGATTGCAAACTTTTATTAAGATAGTCCTGCCGCAGATGATTCGTATTTCTTTGCCCGCTGTTAGCAATGAGGCGATTATACTCGTTAAGGATACTGCTCTGGTGACGGCTATTGGGGTTACTGAACTTTTGGGAACGACAAAAACCATGGTTAATAGCACTATGAATGTTGCTTATTATGCTATGGCAGCTGTTTTCTATCTTGTCATGTCGTGGCTTTTGACGCTGCTTTTCAAACGAATGGAAAACAAATACAGGTTTGAACAATAATTTTTAGGGCGGATACATATGAAAATGATTGAAGTTAAACACTTAAAAAAAAGTTTTGGGCAGCTTTGCGTGCTAGATGGCGTTACCTTTGACATTAACAAAGGGCAAGTTACGGCCGCTATCGGGCCATCAGGCTCCGGAAAAAGCACAATGCTTCGCTGCATTATAAACCTTGAGCAGGCTCAAGCCGGTGACATAAAAATTGAAGGCGAGTATCTTTGCGAAAACGGCAAATATCCAAAAGAACATAAGGCTGCAAGCATCTGCTCAAAAATGGGAATGGTTTTTCAGCATTTCAATCTTTTTCCGCATATGACCGTCCGCCAGAACCTTTTATGTGCCCCAAAAGCATTAAAAAAAGCAAGCTTGGATGAGCTTAATGAGCGTTGCCATAAAACGCTTGCTAAAGTTGGGCTTGAGGATAAGATAGACGAAAAACCATTTAATCTATCCGGCGGGCAAAAGCAGAGGGTTGCTATAGCCCGGGCATTAATGCTTGATCCTGATATAATGCTTTTTGATGAGCCAACATCCGCACTAGACCCTGAGCTTACACAGGAAGTTTTGGAGGTTATAAAATCTCTTGCGCGGGAAAAAATGACTATGCTTATAGTTACCCACGAAATAGGCTTTGCACGAGAAGCGGCAGATACTATTATGTTTATGGACAGGGGCATCGTTATTGAACAAGGATCGCCCCAAATGGTTTTAGACAACCCGCAGAATGACCGCACAAAAATGTTTCTACAAAAGGTGTATTCGTAATAAATAATTAGTTGATTAATAAATTATTTAAGGAATGGTTGATATATGAGCCATTCCTTTTTTATTGCTAATATACATTTTAAAACATGATATTACGAAAATTGCTCTTACAAATTTATCCTTTTCTTTTAACACCTTCTATTGTATAATAAAAAATATGTTTTTGTTCAAAATAAAATCAGCATGATTTTTGGAGATGTTTGCATGAATAATGATATAAAGACCCGAGAGCTTACTGCAACAGAAATTGTTTCATATTCGTTCCGAATACTTTTTGGCAAGCTTAAATATATTATTCTCATATGTTTTTTTGCTTTTTTGCCTATAAGCTTATTCTCTTCGTTAGTATCGCCTCAGCTTTATACGACAGCATTGGAACAACTGATGAATTCTTCTTTTGAGCAAAGCTTTGCTATAAACAGCGCCGCATATTTTGATTTAATGAAATACTTTCTTTTATCAACTTTAATCGGCGTTATTTTTTCTCCTCTTGCGGTCGGCGCTTTGTCATACATAACCGTCCAATCAATAGAAGGAAAGCCAGTTACTCTAAACGGGATTATGGAGTGTTCCATGCAAAAATGGGGCAGGCTCGTTTACACATCAATTATATATAATGTTTTGTATTTCCTTGGGCTTTCTTTTCTTATCGTTCCCGGCATATATTTTTATATCGTTTACATGTTTTGCGAATGCGTCGCGGCAGTATCGAATAAATATGGAATATCAGCGCTTTTGGTCAGCAAGACGCTTATTAGGGGGCGCTTCTTTAAAGCAGTTGGCTTATTGATTTTATGCTTTTTAGTTCGGACTTTTATACTTATGGGTTTGGGTATGTTTGATTTTGGAGCTTCCGCAATTGCTAATATAATTACTAATATAATTTATGAAACACTTGCCGCATTTTCTATCATATCTATTTGTTTGTTTTATATTAATGCGCATCACAATTATAAAAATAATTAAAAATCAACAGATTTGATTTTTTTTACAAAATTAAGGAGCGGTTAGACCGCCCCTTTTTTGTTTTGCGTTATTTAATTGTGATGACTTTGGTTAGAGGGACAAACGTATTTCCATCCCAAAGGAATGCACACAATGTCTTACCGTTCACATCAGACGGAAGGGTTAGGCTTATATCTAGCTCGGATTGCCCAATGCCAAACGTTTTATTTTTCATTGCAATATTCTCTAGCTTTCCGTCATTGTCATATAGAGCAATAACAAGCCTTACAGAAACATCCTTGCCAGAATAGTTGGTGATACCAGCCTTAGCAGTTACAACATCGTCAGAATCAAGAGCGTTCTTATCGACACTTAATGAATAAACAGGATTTACAGCAAGTACATTAAGCTTAACGATATTTGTATAAATGGTTCCGAACTCGTCTGTTAAAGCGCATCTGTATTCAAATCCATTGGACTCAAAACTTGCCGGTACGGTAAGGCTGTTTGAAGTTGCACCTGCGATAGCATCAAAGCTTTCTCCGTCATTAGAAACTTCCCATTGATAGCTGAGATTGTCTCCGCCTATTGCAGAAACAGCAAATGTTGCGTTGGTGTTTACATCAACGGTGGCATCTGTAGGCTGGGATTCTATAACCGGGCCTGTTGGAGGATAGTTATAAACCTCAAACTCAAGAATCTGCATACGAATTTGGTTTGCATCGTATGGATTTGCTCTGAGCTTCGTTCCCTCAAACTTGACGTATTTGGCTAGTACTGGCTCAAAGTCTATATCCATAACCTTTACGAGCGGTCTTTCAAAGCCGGTTTTAGAGTAAACTGTAGTCCACGTATTTCCGTCTAAGGATACTTGAACATTAAAGTCCTCCGGGATTCCGTAGCCATCGTCTCTACCGTTAATACGAGGATAAATAACGAGCTTGTTGATAACCTTTGGAGTGCCTATATCGACAGAAACCCATTCGCTTGACTTACCATTATTTGGGGCAGATGTCCAACCTTCGTATACATCCAGTGTAAGATCTGTTTTGCCGTCGTTTAGATTAGCCAGCATAAATCTTGTGCCCACGATTTGGTTGCTGGAGCATTCTGCCGGCTGTTTAAGCGCATAGTTATAACCAAGAACGTTAAGAACTACTTCTTTTGATGTAATCGTGCCTACAGTATTGCTGACAACGCATCTGTATTTGTTGCCGGAATTTGAGAAGGATGTAGTCAGGTTAAGCACATTGTTATAAGCGCCTTCAATATCTAGCCACGTCTCCCCGTTATTAGATGATACTTGCCACTGATACATTAATGGGGCGCTGCCAGTTGAAGCTATGGAAAACTTGACGTCCGCATTTACTCTGTATCGTATGTCGGCAGGTTGGGTAGTAATTTTTGGAGATTCCATAACAGCACTGTTATATATCTCAATTTCTGATATTTGAATTCTCTTTTTGTTTCCGTCTGTTGGGATAGGGCGTATATCCTCGCTGTAAAGCCTTATATATCTTGCTTGCTGCGTTCCGACTTTATAAACAAGCGGATCAACGGTCGGTCTTTCAGGGTTTCTTGCTGTGAATACCGTTGTCCAGTCAGTAGCGTTATTGGAAACCTGAATAAGCATAGTAATAGGTATGCCGTATCCATCATTTGTTCCGTCATAACGCGGATAAATCTTGACTGTTTCAAACTCTGTAACTTCGCCTAAGTCAATATATATCCATTGTGTGGTCAATAATTCGTTTGTTGTCCAGCCTTCGTTGGAATTTCTCACTGTATAAATGCCGTCTGTAACTTTGTTAACACCGAACATAGATGTTTCAATAGAAGTAGACGCAGTTGCCTTTTTGCCACGAGCAAGGTTAGGGCCTAGATTTGAGAAAAACTCTGCCTTAACCGTCTTATCGGCATCCATTATAATGGTTATTTCAGGCTCGTAAGAAATAATTTTACCCGTTGCATCTCTCCAGCAAAGGAATGTATAGTCTGAACTCTTAGCAGTTGCTTTAACAGTTAATTCCTCATTTTTTTCAACAAGGTTTCCATATGGTGTGGAAATCCGGCTGCCGTTAACGGACAGTATACCGGCATAATTGTCTGTAGATTCTACGGTTAATTTAAAACCTTCAAATTTGTACTCCTTAACAAAGCTTGCGCTGATTGACTTATCGCTGTCCATAGTTAAAGTGATTTCTTTGTCTCTCGAACCGATGGAACCGAAAAAGCTTTCAAAAATGTAATCACTATTTGGAATCGCCTTGATTGTAACAACTTCTCCTGCATTAAACTGGGAGGTATATGGAAGCTCAACATGATTGCCGTTTATTAAAACTGAACCGTTAGCAATCATCGGAATGTTTAAAAAATACTTTTCGGCAACAACTTTTTCTGAAGGAACAGCAGAGAAAGTCCAGTCTGCCGGTTGGGCATTGAAGTAAATATGGCTAAAATCAGTGTGAGAATATTCCAAACCAGGAACTGATGATTTAACAACGCCGTTATCCCAAACGATTATGTCACCGCATTTAACGGCCGTGTCAGTTTTAAGGCGAGGAATACCAATAAGACCAACGCTGCCATCAGGAACATTTACGGTAAGGTCAAACTTATTAGCTGCGTTACGGGCTTTAACGTTTATAACGCCGTTGATTGTCGGGACGCCAGCATCAATACTCTTTATTGAAGCCATTTGCGGAGCGACAATGAATTTAGTATAAGCGGGTTCCAGCGGACGAACACCTGCTGCATAACCGGACAGCGTTATAAGACCGCCGCCAGACCATCCGTGATTCTTTGTTCCGCCGCCGCCCCAACCTTCTGAGAACGTTGGATCAGAAAGAGGAACGTCATTTGCATAGCTTTCTTTCATGCGCTGTTCGGCAGCATCGGGATAACCCATAAGATAAAGAGCCTCTATAGAATATTTAACCATATATGGGCTTGCAAATTTGTTTTTAAGCAAGATATCCTTTATTATCGGATATTTATCAGGCGATACAAGGCCTGCATAAACAGCTAATGCCTGGCCCCTGTCATCAGCAGGGCCGGTATATGTTGTAGAACGGTATTCTTTGCCGTTCCAGAACGTAAGATCAAATTTAGCCTTCATTTGGTCACGCAGTTTTTCATATCTCGCGAGGTTTGCTGTATCACCAAGTTCCCGAGCAAAGTCAACAAGCGTAAGCACGCCAATATATGACCAGATGTTTTCGCAAAGGTCCTTGTCTATATTGCCGCCCCAGTCTATCCACCATTGGTGAACAGTATTAACGCCAGCACCTCTCATATGAGGAACTGTATAGTTCTGCTCCTCAAGCTTAAACATATCCATATATTTTTGCAATGAAGGATATGCTATCTCCAGCGTTGTCTTGTCTCCGGAATTCAAATAATATTTAAACCAAGACATAACGCCAGCTAATGATTGTGCAGTTAATTCTGCATATTCGTTATGCCTGAATGTTGCGGGAGCTGTTGTAGGGATAGAGCCTTCGGCGTTTTGCCAGTTGATACGAACGGAGATGTCTTTTCTGACTGCATCAAAAACAGTAGGCGACATAGAGTAGTAAGCTATTTCCATCTCATTAACAGCATCGCCTAGCCATGCAGTACGCTCACGGTCCGGGCAGTCCATAAACGTGTCGCGGATATTTACATAAACGGTATCTCTGGCTTTTCTCCATAATGTGTTGAAGAAGTTATCATCGCTATTAAAGTAACCCAAAAAATCTGTTTTGTATCCGCTCTCACGATAACCGATATCGATAATCTCCACATCGTTCGGAATATTAAATCTAATAAACCACCAGTTCATCCAAGACGGTGATTCGTATTCCTGCTCGATTGCTTCACCATTTTGCCCGCCCATTGTGGTATATGTAACGGATGTATTTCCGCTGTTGGGGCAGCTTATAACTATTTGCTTGCCAGCTTGTGCTTTAACTTTTATATAAGGCGTGAATTGTATATTAGTTGGCAGGCTTAGGGTATAAGTAGTCCCGGATTTTGAAACTAGGGGATCATTTGTTTTAAACGTATAAAGATCGGATAATTTCCATTCCGGAATAGTTCTCGGCCAAAGTTCGTTCCATGGTTTGTCTCCTGCGTTTCCAATCTCTTTTGCATTTGCCCAGCTGGAAACATCAAATTCTGGCTTATAAAAGTCGTTAAAGCCATTACGGGCATCATACACTATTTGATATTCCTGAGCATAACCGGATATTTGGGCTGAAGGTTGATAACCCATATGACGGCTTACTTTCCATGAAGAATCGGATATAATCAAATTGTCATTCATTTTGGATTCGAAAAGAAAAGCTCCTTTACCGCTGCCAACATGGGAATGGCCTTCGTTGCCGAAATACCATACTAAGGCAACTATTGTGTTTTCGCCTTCTTTTAGATATGGCGTTATATCAACCTCATCAAAATATGTAGCAACCTCTTGGATCATTTGAGAAAGATTGGGCTGTGCAGTGCTCCCTGTAGGGTAAATATCCTTTTTTAATAATGCAGCACCACGTTTTAACTGACCGTCAAACACCGCAAGCTCTCCGTTGATATAAAGCCAATACTTGGAATCTGCGGCGATTTTTGCCGTAACCTTTTCCGGCACTTTGTCTAAAGAAATGTCTTTACGAAACGCCATCCAGCGATTTCTGGCGCCATTGTCTGTTTCGCTCCAAATCCATTTTGCGTTGAATTCATAGGAGCTTTTTTCAAATGCATCAGAGCCTCTTGGAACGATCGCCTCTGCGTTATTCGGGAGCTTTTCAGGCGCAGCAAAACCAGAAACAGTAGCCGCTGAAAACAGCATTGATACAACAAGGGCAATCGAAACGACTGTTTTAATTGTTCTCTTTAACATGGTCACTTCTCCTTTTAAAATAATTTATGGGTTTATAAGGCTTGTATTTTATGTCTCCCTCCTTTATTAGAGCTTGGGTTAAAAAATAAAAGGCAAAATCACAATGTTCTTGTAAACATCCGAAGTAAATTTATAATTATACCAAGGTGTTTCGAGCATATGTCATTTTGCCTGTTTGTTCTTAAAATTGCTAAACAATATCAATCGTTTTTGCATTGAATGTGTTAAATAAAGCTAAATAAATTATCTATAATAAATTATATCTAATTAAATTATACAATAAAGATGCAAATTCGGTCAAGTGCTTTAAAAGAGAAAATAGTTAAAATAAGCCATTTAGCTTTGGCTAAATCCATTTGGATGGTTTTTGTGCCATATCCATGCGGTTTCTATTATCTTATCGAGGTCGTTGTATTTTGGGCTCCAACCAAGCTCTTTTATAATGTGTTCGCTTGATGCCACAAGGGTGGAGGGGTCTCCCGCTCTTCTTTCTGAAATTTCTGCCTTAATATTGATTCCTGTAACCCTTCTTG
>CAYVCG010000060.1:0-12581 GCA_964449985.1 uncultured Defluviitaleaceae bacterium | reverse complement strand
GTTTTTTTATCTAGCCCAACAAAGCTGATTGTCCATTTCTTTTTACCTATGTAAGTCGTTATTGTTTGCATAAATAACCACCTCACTTATATGTATGAGCATCAAGGTTCGTACTATGCAAGGCTTATGCGCTTAAGAATTTGCACAAGCTCTTTATGCATATGTATATATAAACGTGCTGATGCTGGTGAGGTGGTTTTTGCTTTATGCCTTCAAGAACGGCTCTTTATATGCGCATGTCTACGGATAAACAAGAAAACTCTATCGAAAGCCAAAAAAGCGTCTTAAACGCTTATGCCAAGAGAAATAAACTTAAAGTGACGGCCTGTTATACAGATGAGGGTATTTCCGGAAGACTTGCAAACAAACGCCCTGCTTTTATGCAGATGATTGAGGACAGCGAAAAATGTATGTTTGATATTGTTCTCGTTTATGATTCCTCACGCTTTGCAAGAAATTTGGAGGAATCTATCGTCTATAAATCCGCACTAAAGCGCAATGGTGTTCGCTTAATTTCCATAACAGAACCGTCTTTAGACGATGATACATCCCTCATAAGCGATGCTATGCTTGGCGCTCTTAATGAAATGTATTCCAGAAAGCTATCAAAATCAGTTAAACGTGGGATGGTGTTTAACGCCCAAAAGGGTTTATATCAAACTCCGCCGCCTTTTGGATATACAAAAAAAAACGGGATAGTATCTGTTGTTAAAGATGAAGAAATTGTCATAAAAAAGATGTTTGAAATGTTTATATTATGCCCTTCTTATCACAGCATTGCAGTTAAACTAAACGAAATGGGCCATACAAAAAGAAGCAGCAAACCATGGCGATCTGTTGATATCAAACGGCTTTTGCAAAACAAAGCGTATATCGGGCAAGTTTTTTATGCCGGAGAGTATTATACCGGGGAGCATGACAAAATAGTATCTGATGAGCTATTTAGAAATGTTCAGGCCTTAATATCTTCAAAGCCTAAATGCGTCCAAAGACCACCCATTTCATACAGCCATTGGCTTTCCGGCATATTGAAATGCTCGCACTGCAACAGCACAATGAACTACGCCAAGGATTGGAACGGCAACGCTTCATATCGTTGCAAAGGTAATGCTGTAGGCACTTGCAAATATGCCAATTTTTTATCCGTTTCAAAGCTGGAGAAGCTGGTTTTGTCAGCGCTAAATGAGCTTTTAATAAATACCAGCCTTATGGATTACAACTTAATCTCTGCCGGGCAAAGCGATGATGAAATAAGCCGCCTTAAAAAAACGCTTCAAAAACTTGAATCAAGACTAAAACGCTGTAAAACCGCATATTCATGCGGCGTAGATACTCTTGACGAATATCGACAAAACAAAACCTCTATTATAAATGATAAAAACGCTATTTTAAACCGTATTCAAGCTATAGAATCGGAACTCAACAAAACATGCGGAAATAACGAAACTGAGACATTATCGGTAAATGAGCTTTTATCTTCTAACAAATATACAATAGAACAAAAAAGCCATGCCATAAAATCAATAATTGACAGAATAGTTATAGACAAATATACGGGTGAACTGACCGTATATTATTATTTATAAAAATATATGCTCTTGTTGCTATCAGGAAAACCGGGATGAGGATATGTTCTAAGCCGAACCGGCTTTATAACCTCAGGCGCTTTTAAATAAATCTCGTTTTTCCATTCCTTTACATAACAGCCGGTTTCCATTAGCTTTGACGTAACGGGAATCATATGCTGAGGCAAAACATTATGCAAGGTTATATCTCCTCTTGTTATAGCCGCTGCAACCAAAAACGTTCCCGCCACTATTCTATCTGGAATAACCCTATACTCAACATCATGCAGCTCTGTAACCCCGTTAATGGTTATTGTGTCTGTTCCTGCCCCTCTTATATCCGCTCCCATAGCGTTTAAAAAGTTTTGCAGATCGACTATCTCCGGCTCCTTAGCGGCGTTTGAGATAGTCGTTTGGCCTTCGGCCAATGCAGCTGTCAGCATAATATTTTCTGTTGCGCCAACACTTGGAAAATCTAGATTTATCCTTGTTCCTACAAGTTTTTTTGCCTTGCAGTAAATAAACCCGTGTTCTTCAACCATCTCTGTGCCCATCTCCCTAAGGGCTTTTAGATGCAAATCTATCGGCCTAGCGCCAAGTTCGCAACCCCCAGGATAGCTTATGTTAACACAATTAAACCTGCCTAATACCCCGCCCAAAAAAATAATTGACGAACGCATTTCACGAACAGGTTTTTCCGGTATATTATAATTATCTGCACAAGACGAATCAACCGTTATTGTTGAACCAGAAAACTCAACCTTACACCCTATTGACTTTAGTATTTCTATTGAAATATACGTATCAGAAATAGCCGGGCAATCGTGTATAACACTTATACCCTTGTTTAATACAACAGAAGCAAGGATTGGAAGAATTGCGTTTTTGCCCCCGTTTATACACACGTCTCCGTGAAGCCTGTAACCGCCTTTAATGTGATACTCTCCCATTTAAGACACCTCCTGCTTTTATTTCTGCAAAAAACCAATACATAATAACGCATGAAAAAAGACCATAATCCATATTATGCTTATATAAAAGAGTGGTTACAGTTGGTTAGGCCTTTGCTTTGTACTTATTTAGGCAAAAATAAAAACAGCATGGTTGATTTGCATTTAAAACAAAAACACCCGAGAAATCCCCGGGCGTTTTTGCGTTTTTTAAGAATTGTTTTATTAATTATTAAACTATATTATTTTACATCAACTGTAAACGTAAAGTAGAAGCTTGGGTAAAGCTCTGTCAATTGTACGTTTTTGATAACTACTTTGTCTCCAGCTACTGCGCTTGGAACTGTAATAGCGTTTTGAGCAGCATCAAATGTATATTCTGCCAAAGCTCCGTTTACATATACCATAAACTTACCGCTCTTTCCAGCGATTGCGGTATTAAAGCTGATTACTGCGCCATCGTCAGATGCTGTAGCAGTTGTTGCGAAAGCATCAGCCTTAACGTTAATAGTGCAGAAGCCTACGTTTTCGCCATTGTAGATAGCATTTACTGTCGCTGAAGCATCTTCAACAACTGCTGATGCTGGAAGCTTGATGATTGCTTCTCCATCAACAACAGGCGCGGATACACCAAACAACTCAACTGTTAATCCGTTAGCAGAAGGAGCTGTATCCATATCAACAATAACTTTAACATTAGCTGCTTTGCCAGCAACGATTGTTTCAGGAACAGTTGTCATAGCAACGCCATCAACGATATTCAAACGATAGTGGCCGATAGCACCAAATTTATCATTTGCATAAGCAACAATTTCAACCGCACCTGTTTTAAGAGCAGTGAACTCAATGCTGTTGCCAGAAATAACGCCAATACCTTTATCGGACAACAAGCCAAATGGATTATCGCCTTTGCCAACTTCACGGATAAACCAAGTTACGCCTTTTTGATCAGCGTTAGCTGGGTTGCAAGTAGCCGTAAGTTTAACTGTTTCGCCAGGTTTAATTGCCTTAGCAGTTGAATTAATATCAATGCTTGTTACAGGGTTACCTGAGTAAGGAACTCGTGCAGATATTTCGATTTCAGCAAGTTGGAATCTATACATATCGCCTGATGTTCTCTTTTCAGCAGTTCTTGTAAGCTCAAAACGAATATAACGTGCATTAATAGCACTAAAGTCAAAGTCTACAGGCACAGAGCTGTCCGGATGGTCAACTACAGTGATGATAGGTTCGCCCCAGCTGCTTTGGCCATCTGCTTTTGCATAAACCTTGAAATCTCTTGGGAAGTAGTGCGCATCAGCTTCAAAGGAAGCCCCGTCCACTCTCGGGCAGAGAGTTACTCTGCTGAATGTCTGGTTTGCGCCAAGGTCTATTTCAATCGTTACAGGCGTTGTAGCTATACCGTTAGTGTAAGACTTATTAGATGTCCATGGCGTGCTTGATCTGTTACCGTTTACAAGGTTGTTTACAGACCAACCGCTAGCTTCCATAGAATCGTTAGTTGTAATAGATTTTCCTTTTGCATAGTTTTCGTATTGTATAGGAGCCTCGAATATAGGTTTAAGAGAAATATCTCCATTCATAACAACAAGACCAGGGTTGCTAAGAAGCTTTGTATTACCATCGCCAGAAGCCCATCCCATCATTCTCTCTCTTGATGGCGGAATAACGTCAACAACGACTTCAGTTCCCTTGTCGAGAGTTATATTACCATCAGAAGTAATCTTTTCTTCGCCCACTATTACACTAGCGCCGTTATTCAAACCAGAAACAGCAAAGGTTACTGTTTCATCAGTAGCGCCTGTTGCAACGTTCTTAAAGTTAGCACTGAGTTTTAATCCGTCTTTAACTTCGGTTACAGGGTTATAAACGCTTAAGAAATCACCAGTCCAATAAGCGAAAGCATAGTTCGGGTCTTTGGATTCAACAGATATTTCCTTAACGCTTGCAGGTATTTCATTTCTGAACGGCAATGGATATTCTACGCCATTAATATTGATAACAGCGTCAATTCCTTGAGGATTGTCGATAGAAATGTATTTAACTTTTCCAAATCCAGAGTCGTAAGGAACTTCAAAATGATAGCTTCCGGAACCAACTTCAATAGCTATGCGGCCCTTAACAACTTCGCCAGTATAAACAGCGCCTTCTGGTAAGCTTCCAACTAAGTCGTTAATATTGCTTATAGGAAGGTATACAGTAGCTGTTGTGTTTGCAGGAATGGTGCAGTCATACTTGAATAAACCGTCTTCAAGCTTCCAAGAGCTATTGATACGGCCGTAAACAGAATCAAAGTGACCCTTAGCATATGTCAAGCTGCCGCCTGGCATTGGATTTAAGAAGAAGTTTTTATAACCAGGGTTAGCTTCATCACGTTGAATACCCAAAATGCCGCTATACATCCACTCACCAATGGAACCGAAGGAGTAGTGGTTAAATGAGTTCATGCCAACGTCGCCAAAACCTTTATCCAATGTGAACGAATTCCAACGTTCCCAAAGGGTTGTTGCACCATTATTAATACTGTAAATCCATGATGGATATGTTTCTTGTTCCAAAAGTCTATAAGCTGCATCAATATAGCCGTTTTCTGTAAGAGAAGGAGCAAGATAGCTTATACCAACGAAACCTGTTGAAAGATGATAGTCATTGTTCATTATGTTATCTTTTAAGTTTTTAGCATATTGAGACACTTTTCCTTCAGGCAACATGTTAAAGTAAAGCAACATTGCATAAGGCGTTTGCGTGTTAACAGTAAGGCTTCCGTCAGCCTTAGTGTATCTAGCCAAAAACGCATTCATGATATTGTTGTAGCGTGTAGTGTAAGTAGCTTCGTCTGCTGTATTGCCAACAACACCAGCCATCTTAGCAAACAACTTGTTTACATAAGCTGTATAAAGTGTGTTTGTAATGTCAGTAGGCGTGCCTGCAGGAGCGAGCCAATCACCATAGCCGCCTGCCGGACGGATAAAGTTTGTAGAATTTGTATTAAGATAATTTACCCAACTCTTCATTGATGAATAGGAATCGTTTATAACTCCAACATCGCCATATTGTTGATAAATCTGCCATGGAACGATAACAGCTGCATCGCCCCAACCGTTAGCAGAACCGGAAACGTGAACCTGAGGAACAACGTCTGGAACTCTTCCGCTGTTAGCAGACTGCCAGCTGCGTAAATCCTGCAACCATTTGTAATAGAATTGGTTAGAGTTTTGAATATAAGTCGCTGTGCGAGCGAAAACTTGTGTGTCACCCGTCCAACCTAAACGTTCGTCACGTTGTGGGCAGTCTGTCGGGATGCTAACAAAGTTACCTCTTTGGCCCCAAACGATATTAGAATAAAGTTTGTTAACCTTAGGAGCAGATGTTTCAAAGTCGCCCGTTACTTCGTTATTGGAGGCAATAACAATACCTTCAATATCTTCTACAGGAACAGCCTCAGCAACACCGGAGATTTCCATATAACGGAAACCGTGATAAGTAAATGTTGGCATATAAATTTCGCCGTTCGGGTCGCCTTTAAGAGTGTAATAATCGGTTGCTTTAGCTGATCTTAAAGCTGCTACATAAAGTGTTCCGGCAGGGCCGTCACCATTACCTACTTTATTGTTTGCATTCTCAGTGTTTATCATTTCTGCATAACGAATTCTAACTTTTTGGCCTGCTTCACCTTTAAATTTAATTCTAGGCATACCAACCATATTCTGGCCGAAATCGTATGTAAACAAGCCTGGTTGAGGTTCTGTTACGCTGATAGGACGAAGCATGTCAATCTGTTGGACACTAGGACCTATTTGAGCGTTTATATTGATGCTGGAGGATAAATCTGCGATAGTAGCGGCTGCTTTCCAAGAAGAATCGTCAAAGGAAGCAGTGTTCCATCCGGGGATTTCCATTCTTGCATCGTATGTTTCGCCGTCATAGTTATCACAGAAGATAATCGGGCCATCAGCAAATTTCCATGTAGTGTCTGTTACGATAGTGTCGCTTGTTCCATCTGCATAAGTAATTACAAGCTTAGCCAAAAGGGCTTGACCCAAGCTTATGTTCTTATAATAATCCGGGCCTATTGTGCTTGTATTACTGGAGAACCATCCTTTACCAATCATTGCGCCAATAGCGTTCGCGCCGGTGTTTAACATATCAGTAACGTCATAGGTTTGATATTGGAAGTTGTAGAAATAGTCAGTCCAACCAGGGGCAAGGTAGTCATTTCCAACTTTTTCGCCATTGATTGAGAATTCATAAATACCGCGGGCAGTTGCATAAAGCCTTGCGGACTTAATATCTTTAGATATATTTACGCTTTTACGCAATAATGGGTTTGCTAAGCTAGTAGGGCCGCCTTTGTATGGGGAAGTAATGTTTGTCGGGCAGATGAAGTTAGCTTTTTGTACATGTAATGTACCATTCGGAGTTATAGTTCCTCCTGTGAAAATGCGTAATGCCGTTTCATTACTGAAATCCTCTGAGAAAATAACGTCGCCTGATGAATTTTTAATGACAAAATTATCAAACTCGCCTATTTCTGTAACGTTAGCATCGGCCGTTTGTCTCATACCAATTTTTCCAAGGTTTATGCCTGATGCAGCAGTTACGGTATAAGTGTGGATAAGGGTTGCATCTCCGCCTATAGGACCTAAATATGTTTCTATCTTATTTGTAGTCCCATTTCTAGAAGCTTTAATCGTAACATGCCACCAATCATGCTGTTTTTCCAATGGCATAACGTTAGAAATATTAATTTGGGCTATAGGATTAGGCCCGCTGCCCCATCTGTGTGGGCGGAAATACGCAATAGGGTTGCCACTTCCATCTTTAAAGTCAGCAATATTGAATTGCCACATAAGCATGCTAGTTTCTACGCCTGTTGCAGCAAATGTAAAGCCTGCACTGTCTTTTACAATTTTGAAATCATAATCAATTGTATACGTGTTTATGTCAGTTCCAGTAGTAGCTGCAGGAATGCCTATCCATTTTGCACCGCTCCAAGAAGCGATTTTCTTGCCCATAAGGCCGGTCTCCCAATAAGCAACTTCATCGTTTGTAACAGAGCCTTTATTAACTTCAACAAAAACAGTCCAGAAATAACGAGTAGCAGCTGTTAATGCAGGGCCAACATATTTGATTCCGATAGAATTGTCAGAAGCAACTACGCCAGTATCCCAAACATATTCTTCGCTAGCAAGCTTCTCTTCAGAATCAGCAACAACAATTCTATAACTTGTTTGCATAATGCCTATTGCTTCAGATTCAAGTTGCCAGCTAAATCTTGGGTTAGTTACATCAATGCCTACAGGGTTTGTGGAATACTCAACCTGTAATTTTGTTACTTTTGTTATTGCTTCTTCTGCAAATGCGCTAACAGCGCCAACTTGGAAGATAACAGCCTGTAACATGAGGGTTAGAACTAAAAAAAGAGCCATTGATGATCTTGCAGTTTTTCTGTTTTTTCTCATTTTAACACTCCTCTTTAAAAATTTTTAGACCGGCTTATTCTCAAAACCAGTCTTTTCTTTCCTGTGGTGCGCTATAACGCAACATAATGGTTTATAACTCCTATTCCTATCTCCTTTCTCATTTTAATAAAGTTTGTTTTATATTGAATACAGTATTAGGTATACTTATAATAAGTGTAACATTATTAAGGATTTTTGTCAATTATAACTGTGTATCTTTTACATCCAAACTTTATCCTTCAAAATTAATTTATGAATATGTTATAAAACTTTTTCTTTCTTATAAAAAGTATTGTGTTGTCTAGGCGTCTATCTAAATCATAATATTGTTTTTAAAAATTTCACCTTTTGGAGCAACCATATCAAAAAAGTCGAAATAAATGTAGTTAAAACCGTCAAATAAATAGCGCAAAAAATCGGATTAGCCTTTATCATAAAGTATTTAGTAATTAATTCTATTACAATGACATGGATTAAATAGATTCCAAAGACGAGCTTTGAAAACTTATTTGCTGCGCGAGAAAACCTACTTTCATCTCTATCTTTTAATAATTTATATATTAAAACGAAAATAGCTATTGCTATTAAATAGTGGCAAATACTGTAGCCATAATTAAAAAATAAGTTAATTCTTGTTGATGATGAAAAAAAGTGATTTCCTAGCACACTTAATGCTATTCCGCAAACGCCACCAAAAACAATAGCCAAAATCCATCTTTTATTGAGGTTTACTTTTCCGAGAATATATCCAAGTATGAAAAAGCTCAGATATCCGTTAAAAAGCGGCTCAAACAAATAGATATTGAAAGGCAAAAACGTGTTAAATAAAGGACGCAGCGTTCCGCAAAAACAAGCCAGTATTTCAAACCATATCAACTGACTAATAGTGCAGTTGTCTACTATTCTTTTTATAAACGGCGCTAGAAGATAAATTCCAAACAGCGTATACAAATACCACATATGATAAGCAGAACCAGAATTAATAAGTTGTTCAAAGAAGATTTGCAGGCTCAATGGATTACCATCAATAATGCCGTAATAACAGTAATACACGATGTTCCATACTAACAGAGGTATAAGTATACGACGTAAAGATTTTTTATAAAACAAGCCAAAATTAAAAGTTGTTCGATTGGATAAATGAAGGTATCCACTTATCATAAGAAAAATAGGAACACCCGCACGAAAGATAGAGTTTGCAAGCAAAAAGATAAACCATGATTTCGTTCCATAATATTCCGTATTTATTATATATGGAGTTATTGCGTGCAAGCCAATAACGCATAAAATTGCAAAACACCTTAATACATTTAAGTAGGCCGTCTGCCTTGACTGCTCGGTTGACATATGCTACCTCCTATTAATTAACTTCCTCAATCGAGTTTTAATTTAATTTTTAAAAACAAAAAGGCAAATGCCCTATATTGCAAATGCCTTTTATGATATGTATTGTTCTTTTTTAAGTGATCTTTGTTATAGTTTAATAAAACTATCTCCCGCTTTTATTTCTCAAAAAATTAGGGAAAATAGGGATTTTCAATTCTTGGTCATCAGACTCGTCAATGCTTTCTCCGATCGGAGGAAGTGGCGTGATTCTAGGCTTGTCCTTTTGCCCAACAACCTTTAACCGTTCATTATCCTCAGCAGCACCTTTTTGCACAGATTTTTGTGAAACCTCATTACCAATGCCCGTGGCGATAACAGTGATAATAACCTCATCATCCAAAGAATCATCAACAGACATGCCAAAGAATATTTCTGCATCCGTATCAATGCTGGATTGTATAATTTCCGCAGCGTTGCTTGCATCCAAAAGACCGAGTTTAGAATCACCTGCAATGCTAATAAGAACATTTCTAGCGCCGTCAATAGAGGTTTCCAAAAGAGGGCTTTTAATAGCCATCTCAACCGCTAATTCAATCTTATTCTTTCCGGAAGCGCGACCAACACCCATATGAGCAAGACCTTTATCCTGCATTATCGTTCTAATATCTGCAAAATCAAGATTTATAATGCCCGGATTAAGTATTAAGTCAGCTATACCAGACACACCTTGCCTCAAAACCTCATCCGCTTTCTTAAATGCTTCAAGCGCAGTGGTTTCTTTGCTTACTATTTCTAAAAGCTTTTGATTTGGTATAACAATAAGAGTGTCAACATTATTTTTAAGATCTTCTATGCCAGCCAATGCATTTTTCATTCTCTTTGAGCCTTCAAAAAGGAATGGCTTTGTAACAACTCCAACCGTCAAAATGCCCATTTCCTTAGCAATACCGGCAATAACAGGAGCAGCGCCTGTTCCCGTTCCACCGCCCATACCGGAGGTTATAAATACAATATCAGATCCTTGCAACACCTGAGCTATTTCTTCCTTTGTTTCCTCGGCGGATTTTTTTCCTATTTCGGGATTTCCTCCCGCTCCAAGCCCTCGTGTCAGCTTTTCACCCAATTGTATAACGCTTGAAGCCCTAGAAAGCTTTAAAACTTGAAAATCTGTATTTACAGCTATGTATTCAATAAATTCAACATTATCGTCAATCATTCTATTCACGGCGTTATTGCCGCCGCCGCCTACGCCCACGACTTTAATAACATGGGACTTTTCACCCTTTGTGGAATCAATATCAATCAACTTTAAAACCCTCCCGAAAACTATGGTAAGCTTACTTCATATTTCATAACCGTGTGTAAATAGATTATACACTAAAATTTTACAACTTGCCATACCAAATTTTACAAATAGTAAATTAATTTCTTCCTTATTAAAATAATTATCATTTTAAGTATTTAAAAGTCACTTTTTGCGGATCAGACTTAACATCTAAAAACCCGCGTGTGCCCTCAGGTAGTTTTTTCATTACCTCAATAACAGTCAGCATCTTTTCATTTGCATCCTCAATGTCACCAAAAATAACGTCTACCCCGCCGATGTATAGATGAATATCTTTTTCATCCGAGATTTCAACCCGCAACGAATCCGACAGATCATTGTTTTTATAAAGGCCAGACAACATAACAATACTTTCAAATGATTTTTTGTTATCCGTCTCCAAAATTTCACCAAGCGCAAAGTCACTGAATTTAAGACCAACAATAACCGGCAACTTCTCTTTAACAAATCCGGTAACCTCCAAAACAGTCCCCTCTTCGTCAACAATAAGATAAGATTCCATATTCATGACCTTAACATAAGCCCTGGGTATCCTCTCAACAACTTCTATTATTATTTTGCTCGGATATTCCTTTGAAACCTTAGCCGATTTAATATACGATATTTTCAAAATCTCGTTAGACGCAAAAGATGGGAAAAACGTATGAATATTTTGATTTTCACGAATATTTACAGCCTGCTTTATCATTTCTGATGAAATTATGGTATTGCCTGAAATCTCAACATCTGTTATATTAAATATCGGCAATGACAACGCAAGCATAACAAGCGCAACTAACAAACCGAAAAAAAGAAATAAAGCAAACTTGTTTTTCTTTTTCACCTGTGGGACAGCCGGTTCAAACTCACGTTTATCCACAAAACTCGCTCCCCGCAACACCTTTTTTTGTAACTACTTTTAATATAGAATACTTTTTTGGTAATGCTTTGTCAATTGAATTTAATAATTTTTATTATATTGAGTAAATTAATTCTTTTTTTAATCTATTCAGTATGTTATAATAGTAAATCATTAACAAATGATACTATTATTATTAATCATTTTTGGAGGGAATTCATATGAAAAACAGGTATTTGTATTTGACCGCGGGAACTTTGATTTTACTTTTTGTTGGCTTAATTTATGCGTGGTCCATATTTGTTAAGCCTCTGGAAGCAATGTTCGGCTGGGAACGTGGCCAAACAGCCCATATCTTTACCCTATCAATGACAGCATTTTGTATAGGTGGCATTTTAGGCGGGTATTTGATTCGCAAACGTTCTGCGGCTTTTATTATAAGATGCTCAGCTATCCTTATGTCTTTAGGTTTTTTATTTTGCTATTATACAACGTCACTCTTCGGCATATACATAGCTTACGGTATATTTTGTTCTCTGGGTGTCGGGCTTACATATAACGCAGTTCTCTCAACGGTTATAAAATGGTTTCCCGATAAACCCTCTCTATGCTCTGGTATATTACTGATGGGTTTTGGGGCAGGCGGCTTTTTGCTGGGCAATGTGGCTCAGATTATTATAAGCCAGCTTGACGTTAAAAACGCTTTCATCATCTTCGCTATCATATGCGCTGTAATTTTAATAATCTCTTCCTTCCTTATTTTTGCTCCGAAAGAAAATGAAGTAGCCTTACCTCCTTCACGCACCGCTCAAAAAACTATTGCGGATGTTGAAATGAAGGACATGTTGAAACAACCTACATTCTGGATGATATTCATGTGGGCGCTATTTGCTTCTGCAAGCGCGCTCTCTATAATCGGTCAAGCGTCTCCTATGGCCGGAGGCGTGGGTATGGCTGCTCAAACTGCTGCTTTTGCCGTCGGTATCATTTCTGTTTTTAACGGATTGGGCAGGATTATAATAGGATATATATATTCTAAGTTCAACAGAAAAACTATTATGAGTTGCATAGCTTTATGCTTTGTTTTAGGTGCTG
>CAYVCG010000059.1:0-12707 GCA_964449985.1 uncultured Defluviitaleaceae bacterium | reverse complement strand
CTCAGTTTTATATAGACGCGGTTGACGAATGCCCGGATGTTACTGATTATATTGAGTTGGTAAACAGAATTGGAGCGATAAGCGCCTATGCATATCTTGGCGACGTTGGAGATTCTGTAACAGGCGATAAAAAGGCCCAGAAGTTTGAGGATGACTACTTAGACGAACTGTTTGACGTTCTAAAACAGCTTGGCTTTAAAGCCGTAACATATATGCCATCACGTAATACTTTGGATCAGCTTAATCGTGTTATGTCTTTGTGTGATAAGCATAGTTTGTTCCAAATCAGTGGTGAGGATATTAATACATCAAGGCAGTCATTCATCTGCCCAGCTTTGGAAAAACCCGAGTTTAAACATTTGGGTACGGCGACTTGGGTGCTTATCGGGCATGAAAAAGCGGCCA
Organism: uncultured Defluviitaleaceae bacterium; assembly: GCA_964449985.1. Lineage (GTDB taxonomy): Bacteria > Bacillota > Clostridia > Lachnospirales > WRAX01 > CAYVCG01. The sequence goes on along the minus strand of CAYVCG010000059.1, from coordinate 12,302 downwards.
GCGGCAATGCCGAGGATGGAATGTTCTCTGATAAGACGGTTGCAAAATATCCGACTATTGCGGATAGAGTGCCTGTTTTTGAAGCTATAGGAAAAGGTGAATAGAAGGTTTTTCTTGAGGGAGCTTTTGAAAGAAGTTCCCTCAAACTCCCTCAAACTCCTCAAAAACTATAACAAAAGGCGGTAAGCGAAATCATCATTCGCTTGCCGCCTTTTTCGCGTGTTATTGTCTTTGCTCCAATGTCACCTTTATCGTAAGGTTTTCTTTACCGTTTCTAATAAGCTTGACCTCTACGGTGTCGCCTATTGCGCAGTTTCTAACCGCATCTGTCAGCTGGTTTGAAGTAAGGATAGGTTCGTTATTAAAGCCGGTTATTATATCAAGGCGTTGGATTCCTGCTTTTTCCGCAGGTGAGTCTTCTACTACGCTTTCAACGATAGCGCCCGCTGACGGGAGATTGTATTGTGTAGCCATATCAGCAGTCAGAGTCGCTATTTGAACGCCCATATACGGCTTATTAATCGAATCCATAAAGCCTTGAATTATCGGTTTGGCTATATTAGACGGGATGCTATATCCCATGCCTTCTGTACTGGTTTGCGAGATTTTGGCTGTGTTTATACCAATAACCTCTCCTTTAAGGTTTACTAGCGGGCCACCGCTATTACCGGGATTGATAGCGGCATTAGTCTGTAAAACGGTTAGGGTTGTATTTTGCACCGTTATGGACTTATCTTTTCCGCTTACTATGCCGTTGGTGGCGATATTTCCTTCGCCAAGAGCGTTTCCAATAGCAAGGACAACATCGCCGACCTGCATTGAATCAGAATTACCAAATGTTGCAAGCGTTACACTCTCAACGCCTGATTTTCGGGCATCGTCCTTGTTAACGGATATAACCGCCAAATCGTTGTTTGCATCAGAACCAACGGGTTTTGCTGATATAGGTTCGCTTCCGTTGATGGAAACAGTAACGTCTAGGGCTTGTTGTATAACGTGATAGTTTGTTACGATATAATATTTGCTATCGCCTTCAAAGAATAATATGCCAGAACCCAGCCCGGCAGTTGCTTCCGGCATTTCAAAGCCGAAACCGCGTAGTCCAAAGTTATCCTGTTCGACATGGGATGTTATGGAAACGACGGAAGGCTCTACGCTGTTAACGATATCAGCATAGCTTGGTATTGACGAAGCAGTGTTTCCGGAAAACACGCTGGCTGTTTCCGGCTCTGCAGGAGTTCCATTTGCGGAGGCTTGCTCCTTCATAACACCGGTTTCATCAAATCCGAATTTTACATCATCTTTTGTCTGGCTGGTTTGTTCGCCTTTTAACATAGGGATGATATAATCCTTAGCTATTAAAGAACCTGCGCCTATCGAAAAACCTACGGAGCATCCTCCAATAAGGCTTAAAATACACACAATAGCAACCGTTTGTTTAAAACTTCTATGCTTTTTTTGTTTAGGACTTTTTTGTTTAATAGTCTCTCTATAGAATGCTTCGGGCGGAGATGATTCAAAGGCGTTTTCGTAAACGAGGTTTCCAGATGGTGTGTATTCGGTATTATTATAGCTTTGTTTAGCGGTTTGTGGTTGTTCCGGAACCTGTTCATGAGCATAGATCGGTGAGGTTTCCAGTGCAGACGGATTTTGCTCTGACTCTGGGAGTGATGCAGTTTGCTCCTGCTCAAAAGCGGTAAATGGTTGACTATTAATATCTTTTTGTTCACAGGGAACATTTTGTTCATTATTTTCTAAATCGTTTTGGAATTCATCCATGATATTTCCCCCTTAAAACATAATTTTTACTTGAAGAATATAAGGGCATAATGCAATTTATTCAAAAAAACTATAAATCATTCGCTAAAAATTAAATCCCTTACTTTTTAAAACACAGTTAATATTCATTTCATCCCTTGCATTTCTAAGAACAGTTATCTTCAAAGTATCTCCTACTTTTGAAGAATTTATAACATTTATCAGCTCTTCGGACGTTATGATCGGTTTACCGTTTATAGCAGTAATAATATCACCCTGATTTAGGCCGCCTTCCTCAGCGCTAGAGCCGGGAACAACAGAATTCACATAAACACCAAGCTGTGGAAAATTGTAAACCTCTTTTATTTGCTCGGTTATTGTTCTTGCTTCAACGCCCAGATAAGGAGCTTCAACGCGCTTTTGGCCCATTATTTCATCAACTATCTGATTAACAATGTTTGAAGGGATTGCATAACCCATACCTTCAATACCCATGCTGGAAAACTTTGCAGTGTTTATGCCTATAACCTTTCCGTCTGTGTTTACTAATGCCCCTCCGCTGTTTCCGGGGTTTATAGCGGCATCTGTTTGTATAACGGAGAGAAGCTGGTTTTCGATATTGATTTCTTTATTTACTGCGCTTATTATACCAAATGTGGCTGATTTGCCTTCGCCCATTGCGTTGCCTATAGCTATAACAAAGTTTCCGATTTCTATTTTATCAGAGTCGTCAAATTCTGCCACGGCGTAATTTTTTATTCCGGCTTTTTCGATATCTGATTTATTAACTGATATAACGGCTATATCGTTGCTTTCATTCCCTCCAACATAGTTGGCACTAACTTGGACAGTATCATCAAGGGAGATTGTAGCTTCTTTTGCGCCATTTATGACGTGATAATTAGTCATTATGTATATCTTATCGCCATCCTGTTTAAATATGATGCCAGAGCCTGCTTGTTGTGATTCTACAAGGCGGTTAAACATCGTAACAGCAGTGGATTTTACATTTATGCTGACAACGCTTTGGCTGACAGCTTTATAAACGTCTGAGACAAGGCTAGGGCTGTCGGATAATAAATCACTGTAGGCCGTTGATTTTGAGATTGAAGCCGGAGCGTCTGATACCGGTTCTTGAGTTGGAGATTGAGGTTGCTCAGGTTTGTCAGCTTGCGCATATGTTTCTGATGGCTGACTAATGCTTTCATTGTCCGTTAAAATTTCTTTTGATGCTTCGACCGCTGTTTGCGCTATGTATGCTTTGGTCATTTCGCTGCCGATGCTAAGCCCGGTTCCAAGACACCCAGCCCCTATGGCAATAACAGCGGTGAATGCTGTAAAAGCTTTTGCAAAGCGATAGTCTCTTTTTTTCTTTGGTGGTTGAACTATTGGTTTTTCATCGGGTTGGAAATCGTTATGTTGATAGTAGTTTTCATAATCAAAGTTATCCATAATCTATACCTCCGTTTATCATATTTTTTATATCTTACTTATTTGTTTTAAGTATAGCGGCTATTTTTTAATAAAGTATGGCGAATTTGTAAACATTTAATCTTTTTAATAATTATTTTTGCTGCTTACAATCACGCCTGATTTGTGGTAATATTTTATTTAGCGTGTATATATACGGCAAAAAATGAAACGGGGTTTTTAAAACTATGAGCTTATATGATGAAAAATATCTTGATATAATAGAAAATATTCTGTCAAACGGTTATTACGACACAAACAGAACAGGTATGAACACCTATAAACTGCCGCATCAAACAATGCAGTTTGACCTTAGTAAGGAATTTCCTATACTAACAACAAAGAATGTTGCGTTTAAAAGCGCTGTTAAAGAGCTGCTTTGGATTTTTAAGGATCAGTCTAACGACGTTCGAAAGCTGCAAGAGCAAAATGTCAAGATTTGGGACGAATGGATAATGCCGGACGGAACTATAGGAACATCCTACGGCTGGATCGTTAAAAAATATGAACAAATGGATAAACTTTTGCATGATTTGAAGAAAAATCCACAGAGCAGAAGAATGATGATAAATCTATGGCAAATACCATACCTTGATACAGGTGCATTATATCCATGTTGTTTTTTGACGATGTGGGATGTGACAGCGGATAGGTTGAACTGTATGCTTGTGCAAAGGAGCGGCGATATGGGGCTGGGGGTTCCTTTTAACACAACGCAGTATGCGGTTTTGGTTCATTTGGTTGCGCATGTGACAGGGCTTAAACCAGGATTGTTTACGCATGTAATAAACAATGCACATGTTTATGAAAACCATGTGGATGGTCTGCGGATTCAACTTAAAAGAAGAAGGGAAGCATTTGAGGCGCCTAAGCTTTGGATTAATAAGGATATAACGGATTTTTATGCTTTTAGGCCTGGCGATATAGCGCTTATAGACTATAAACATCATGATAAAATAGCTTTGGAGGTGTCTGTATAATGCTGTCAATAATAGCAGCGGTTGCAAAAAACGGCGCAATAGGGCTAGACAATAAGCTTTTGTGGCACATAAGCGAAGACCTTAAAAGATTTAAAGCAATAACACACGGCAAAACAATAATAATGGGGAGAAAGACGTTCGAATCCCTTCCGGGTATTCTGCCTGACAGGAAGCATATCGTTGTCACAAACAAAGGCATAGAAGATAAAAGCGGGAATGTTTCTATTTGTAATAATTTGAATGCTTTGCTAGAGGAATTATCTTTAGATAAAGAAGAAGCGTTTGTTATAGGCGGGGAAAGCGTGTATGCTCAGGCGATGCCATATTGCAATAAGCTTTATTTGACAATAGTGGAGAAGGATTTTGAGGGGGATACGTTTTTCCCCACGGTTGATTACGATGTATGGAGATCGGTCGAAAAATCAGGTGTAATGACAGATAAATCGGGGCTTGCCTTTTATTATCACACGTTAGTCAGATAACAAAAAAGAGGGTTCTCATCAAACAGACGGCCCTCTTTTGTTTTATATTTATTGCATAACCATATTAAATTCAAGATTATTTAAATCCTCCGAAAAGTCTTCGCCGCATTCAATAATGATTTCGTTGTCAGCGGAACATATCCAGTTTACGGTTATGTGGTTTGCTTGAGTCGCAGCATCGTCCATAACCATAAGGATATTATATAGCAGTTTTGCAGTTGAGCTGTTAAAGTATTTAAGTTCACAGTCGAACGTGAAGTCTTTAAAATCAGTCTTTAAATATCCTTGGAGCCAATCAAGTATTTCAGAATAAAACGCGAGCACATTTTCATGGAAGGATTCACCTTGAAAATGCATATATCCTTTTTCCTCATCTACTAATATATAAGGCGTTGAGCCAGTTTTATCTTTCTCTAGGCGAAAACCCATAATAATTGATACCTCCGTAATAATTTTTAACCAATCGTGACGTAAATAGCAAAAAACGAATATTCATCATCAATGTCTGAGAATGTGTATTCTATGGGTGAGCTTGCTCTTCTTGCTATTTCAATAAGCCCTATTCCGGCGCCTTTGCTTTCTTCATTATCGTCGATGGCTTTAAGGCGTTCTTTATAATATTTGCGCAATTCTTCTTTATTCAGCGTGTTAAGAAAATCAATGCGCTTTTGGAGTATTGGTTTATGTTTGTTCTTGATTTTATTTCCGCATTGTATAAAATATTTTGTATCTGTTGAACCCAAAACAAATACGCCCTTGGCCATTTCAGGCTGTTTTTCGACAGGCCCGCTGGCGAATGGGTGCTTTTCCATTGAATAATGGATCATGTTGTTCATGAGTTCAATAAAAATTGAAAAAATTGATTGATTTATAGCGAAAGAGATACTATCCAACTCAAGGCGGCGCCTGAGAGTAGTTGCGATAGCCTCCACACCCTCTACCCAGATAAGGCCGTTGTAAACAATGCTGATGTTCTTTTCATTTAGCATATTGTAATATTCGAGCATATCAAACACCATTTTTATCCCTCCTGATATTGTAAGAAAGTAAATCTGTCTCGGCCATTATGTTTCGATTCGTACAATGCATCGTCTGCCCGCTTGAGGATTTGTTCCGGCTGTTGATTATGAAACGGAATCAGACACGTTACGCCTATTGACACGGTTACATAGGGTGCGACGTCATTTTTTTCATGTGGGATATTTAAGTCACGCACATTGTCAAGAATCCTTTGAGCCAATAGCGCAGCTCCGATTTTATCAGTATTCGGGAGAATAGCAGTAAACTCCTCTCCGCCGTAACGGCAAACAAGATCGTCTGCCCGCTCAAAGCTTGATGCAAGTGCTTTTGCCACAGCCTTTAAACATTCATCCCCACGGCCATGGCCGTATGTGTCATTATATTTTTTAAAATAATCTATGTCCAGCATCATAACAGTCAAATATCCTTGCGAACGGGATAATGACCGTAGCAAATATTTCAGCTTTTCCTCCATAAAACGCCTGTTATAAAGCCCTGTAAGCGCATCAATATTAACCTTATCCAGAAGGATTTGCTTTTCGGCATTTAAGTCAATCGTTGTTCTGTCGGATAGTCTTGTTACGCGTTTTAGCTGCTTTAAAATGCGTTCGTATTCAAGAGTTATCCTTGAGAAACTCTCTCTAAAAGAATGTTTTTCTTCGGAATAATCTGCAAGGCAGCTTTCCGCCCATGAAAGCACGTGCTCTTCTCTTTCAAATAGATTTTCAGTCATAAATGCCTCCTTTTTTATGGCTTAAAACAAATTAGGGTTATATCATCTCTTCGTTTTTCATCACCCATATGGGTTGTAAATTGTTGCCATATAATATTCGCGATATCGTTTAGAGCCAAGCCGTGATTTTCTAAAATAGTTTTTTTCAATTTACTATAACCAAAAGGTATTCCTGTTTCACTACCTATTTGATCAAAAAGCCCATCGGAAGCAATATAAAACTTATTATTTTTATCGGCTGAAATTTCTGTAGTCTTGATTGAATTTTTGTCTTTTAGAGTTCCCTCACCAATCCTAAGACGCTGGCCTTTAATATTTTTTACTTCGAATCCATTGCAAACAAAGGTATGCATATTTGCTGAGGATATAGATATTTTTCCGTCATTTGAACAGAAAACAATAGCAAGATCAACACCATCATTAATTGTGGACAAATCATGATCATCACCAACGTTTAATATATTAACAAGCTGTTGTTCAAGTCGCCACATTATCTCGTTGGGGTATTTATATGTTTGTTCGTTTACAACTGAGTTTAGGGCAGAAACGACAAGCATTGTTAAAAGGGCACCAGGCGTTCCGTGGCCAGTGCAGTCACAAACGCAAAGCAGAGTACCTTCCTTAAAAACATGAACCCAATAAATATCCCCGCCAACAGTATCTCTTGGCTCCCATAAAATTGAATGGTCTGAAAAGGCCTTCGTAAACAGTGTGTGATTTGGCAGAAGGTTTCCTTGTATTTTCCTTGCATAGGTAAGGCTGTCAAGAATCATTTTATTTTTTTCATTTAGCAAATGATTCTTTTCATTTATTTCTATAAATGCGTTTTTAACATCGGTATTAAAAACTGTGGCCACTGTTCCTATCTCGTCATTAGAATTTACGTTTAGATCAAAATTCGTATCGTTTGATGCTATGCGTATTGCTGCTGCCTCTATTTCTTTAAGAGGGTGGCTTAAGCTTTTTGATATAACAAAAGCAAGTAATACAGATGTAAGGAACACCAATATTATTACAAAAAAGATAAATAAAATCGTCGTTGCAGCCTCGCTCTTTAAGCGTTCATCCGAGCTTGCCATGCTGTTTAGATTAAGCTGGATAAGTGAGTTTAACAAATCAAGGCATTTATCAAGCTTTGGCGAAGATACATTTATCCATTTTTCATATGCCAGATTGCTTTCAGTTTCATTTCCTAAAGCTAGTTTTATAATTTCTTTTCTTTCTAAACGGTAGTCGGCAAGATTCTTTTCAAATTCATTCCACAATTCTATGGAGTTAGGCGTACTTAGATTATTACGCACAGACGCTCTATAACGATCTGTTTGCAAAATAATTTCTTCAATTTTATTAACTGCTTCCAATTTATCTTCGTGATTATCCAAGAATACGACATCTCTCATATATGAGCGCGCCTCACACATAGAAAGCGCGACATTTCCGATATCTGCAAGCCCGAAACCATAGACATCCAGAATATATGAATAGTTGTTATAATTCCTAAGCAAAAGCTGACCGCCAATAACGCCGGATGTGCTTGCTATCATTGAAATCAAAATAAACGTCACAGTGAGCTTTTTTCCTATTTTTAATTTTGAAAACATTATATAGCATGTAATAGAGATAATCACTGCAAAAAATAGGAAGGCAATGATAATTAGTTCCTTTTGGAATACCGTTGAATAAAGAGTAATGGCTTCTTCTGGAGCTAGAGTTAGTATATACCAGTCATTTATTCCAAGAGGCGTATACATTAGAAAATACGTTGAGCCGTTATGGACTATCCTTATTTTACCGCTTAGCCCGGCGGACATGTTTGCATAAAATGTTGCTTTATTTTGTGTATAACCATGGTCTTTAACATATGCGCCTTGTTTAAAAATGTCCTCTAGAGTATTAGTTGTTTTGTTGTGAATACCACAGTTATATGTGGCAGTAATCTTTGATCTATTACTAGACACAAGTATATCATGAACCCTACCATCGAAAGAAGACATAAGCATTGACTCAAAATAATCGGTACTATATGCCCCAGCAATGATTGCAACTATGTTTTTGCCACGAAACACGGGGGAGGCTATTATAATAATATCTTCATCCTTAGTCAGTAATGATGGGATCGGTTCGGATACAATTGTTTGTTTTGTTTTTAATAATTCTCTATAATAATCTCTTTCGGAAATATCTATTATGCTGCCCTTGTCTGTGATTGCTTGACCATTCGGAGCCGCAATAAACATATATGAATAACCGGATTTTGTAGAATATTCCTTAATAAGTTCTATAATGGCGTCATTATCGTTAACATATATAATACTTTGCGCCATAAGCTCAATCGTAGCTTTTTCTCTTGCTATCATTTCAGTAATGTTATAACGCTGCTGAAACAAATTTTCTTCCAGCCTTTTTTCTCCGAAATCTTTCAAATTAGAAGAAGTGCTAGCGATATACTGGTTTGCAAGTGTAAACAAAATACCGACAACGACGATTGCACTTATAGACATTATGAGAACATATGAGCGCTTGCTATTAAACATAGATATCATCCTAACATATAAGATTAATGGATAATGGCAAAATAATGATTGTTTCTTTATATTTATCAAACTTGGTGGATTATATCATAGCAAACTTAAAATAACAAGATTTTACATGAACTAGCTTGATTATATAGTTATTATTTAACGTTTAAAAATATTATATAATAAATTGGGAAAAAAATCTCTAGCAGATTTTCTAAATTTAAATATTAAAAGGCTCTCGAGCTATTTATTAGCCCAAAAGCCTTTAAGGTTAAATACTGTATTACAATATTATACAAATTAATCCGCCGCTACCCTCGTTTATTATTTTTTGCAAAGTATCCTGAAGCTTCATCTGGGCATCCTCTGGCATTCTATAAAGCTTGTTTTGTATGCCTTCTTTTACCATTTCATGCATTGATTTGCCAAACATGTTCAGTTCCCAAACTTTATCCGGATTGGTTTGCATTTCCATAGTCAGGTTTGTTACAAGCTCTTGGCTCTGTCCTTCAGAACCGACAATCGGGGATATTTCTGTTTCTATATCTGCTCTGATCATATGTATTGAAGGTGCGCTTGCTCTAAGTTTAACCCCGTATTTGGAGCCGTGCTTAACAAGCTGCGGGGTATCCAGTTTCATCTCTTCCATAATAGGGGTTACAATGCCATAACCCTTTCGATTAACTTCCTCCAAAGCGTATTTAACCTTATCGTATTCACGCTTTGCTTCGGCAAGTATTTTTATTGTTGAAATAAGCTGATATTCGCCTGCTATATCCATGCCTGTTGTTTCACTTAATATTTTGTAGAACAGGCCATCATCAACGGATGCTTCAATAAGCGCGCAGCCTTGCCCAAGCTCAATCTTATCCAGATAAGCTTTTTTGATAAAATCATTGCATTCAAGCGCAGATACTGATTCCTTTATGCCACGAAGATTGGAAATCCCTTTCGCAAGGTCTTTTACGCCATTAATAATGCTGTTTTTAAGCCAGTGATCCATTGTCAGCGTTTCTATCCATTTTGGAATATTGATTTTAATCTCGCGCACAGGGAATTCATAAAGAACTTTTTCCAGTATTGCGTTAATATCCTCAACCTTTAATTGCGCACAGTTGATTGAAATAACGGGAACACCATATTTTTCACACATTTCCTGACGCAGATTTTCAGTTTCTGCGCTATATGGCTTTGTCGTATTAAGAATCATGACAAACGGCTTATCAATCTCTTTTAACTCATTAACGACCCTTTCCTCAGCTTCGATATAATCACGGCGATCAATGTCTGTAATGCTGCCGTCCGTCGAAACAAGTATGCCGATAGTTGAATGGTCAGTAATTACCTTTTTTGTTCCCATCTCAGCAGCTTCTATGAACGGGATTTTTTCGTCAAACCAAGGAGTGTTTATCATTCTTGGGGTGTCTCCGTCCATATAGCCTGATGCACTGGAAACTATGTATCCGACGCAGTCTATCATCCGAACCTTTACGCTAACAGCATCGTCAAGCGTTATTTCAACAGCTTCATTCGGAACGAACTTTGGCTCCGTCGTCATTATTGTTTTACCTGCCGCACTCTGAGGCAATTCATCTTTAGCTCGCTCCTTGCAATGAACGTTTTCAATATTTGGGATGACGAGCAAATCCATAAAACGTTTAATAAACGTTGATTTTCCCGTCCGAACAGGCCCGACTACTCCTATATAAATATCACCATTTGTACGTTCTGCTATATCCTTGTAAAGATCAAAGCTTTCCACTTGGGTAACCTCCTTATAAATGTATCCATACAATTATCTATATATTTATATGATGAAACAAGGATTTTAGAATTGCTATTGTACTATTTTTAATCAAAAATGAAAATTCAAAGAACGTAAAACTAAAAAAAGCCTTGGGCAAAGCTTTTTTTAAGCTCACCCAAGGCTTTCTTGCTTTTGACGGCTTGTCAACCATAAAAAACTACAATAAATAGCTGATAAAGTATACCGCTGCAAAGCCAGGTATACCTAGCAATGCAATAATAAGTAGTGTCAGAAAATTAACTCCGACTGTGACGCTAACCCCTAGCATAGATAAGGCAAAGTTGCATAATACTATGCCGAATCCGCCGGCTATGGCGCGTATTACTATTCGAAGCACATGCTTCAACTGATGCTGAAAGATTAAAATAATCATAAACATAACGCAAATAGCGACCATCATTAGTATAGTTTGTAACACACCGAATTCGCCCATGTGTATTCCCCCGTATTCCTTAGTCACTCAAAAGCCGCTTTAGATGCTAATTTATGCTAATGCTGCAGAAGTTATGCCTCGTTCTTTGCATAAGGACAGATAATATTCATATTTCATATGCAACGCTTTAAGCTCATAAATACAGCTGTCAATCAGCACCGGGTTTGTAACATAATCAAGGTTTTTATGCATACACTCAAGTTCTAATTGCAGTTTCTTTAAGGCCTCCAGTACTTCAAAATCTTCGCTGGACATCTTTTTGTGTAAGGGTTTCGTCTTGCTTTTTGTGCCGGAAGTTTTTGAAGAGGATAACTGAATAGACATGTTTTTCTCTCCTTCCAAAAATATACATATTTTAAATATATTAATAATATAGTCATAAATTACCATTTATATGCATGGCATGGCTTATTTTTTATTTATTTATAGAAGGAAAGGGTTGTATGGTTGCTTTAAATCGGTTATAAAAAGTATGTTCTGCGCGAAAATAAAAACGAGCATAGAAAGAGCGAGCAGCCCAAAGCCTACTCGCTCAAACTTTCCTATCAAGCCTGCCAAATGGCAGGGCATTTTTTATCTATCGCGCATTATATAAAAATCAGCTTTGTAGAAATTAAATCCGGCGCTTGGATAGTTAAAGTACAAATAAACATCCTTTACGCCTGAGTTTGCAGAAATAGCACTGGTTGAAGCAGCTTTAACATATTGCATCGGATACCCGCCTGTGTTAAACAGAGCAACCGTTGCAATAGTTGTTGCGCTATTCACATCACCGACACCCGGTTCAGCAATACGGACTTCAATAGTGCCGCCTGTATTTGGCGTTGCAAACAGCATATCCATATTGGTTATGCCGCTCTTTAAATCAACACTGTTGAATTTGATCCAAGAGCCCTTGCCGATGTATTCAACCAAACCAGCATCAAAATGCATTTTTCCATCGTCTGGGTGGCTGCCGCCGGATTCGGCGTTACGATTAACCCCAACGAGAGAAATAGCCTCGCCATCAATCAGTTCTACGGTAAATCTCGCAGTTGTTACAGGGGCATCTTTGGATTTAGCAACAATTACTATAGTAGTATTTCCTGCGTTGGAGCCTA
>CAYVCG010000058.1:0-13728 GCA_964449985.1 uncultured Defluviitaleaceae bacterium | reverse complement strand
TCGGCATTATTGCTCATAACATTTCCTTTTATTCCATCATCTTTGCCATCAGAGGCCAAACTAACCCTGATCATATTATCAACAGCCTGTTTTAGCAATTCGGGGTTGGTCATAGTGTATACCTTGACTTCGCCATCCGATATATTAACAACTCTGTTTTCGGCATCCCATTCAATATTGAATCCATAATTTTTGAGATCCTGAGCCAAAACGCAAACATCGCCGTCTATATCATAAGTGGGGATATAAGCGCCGTCTATAAATCTGCTGCTCATACAATGGTAGGCTGTGTTTATTTTTACGATCGGCTGCGGCGATTCGTTTGCAAAAATAGCGGACGAATTGAATAAAAAAACCGCAGACATTATTAATGCAAACCTTCTTTTTGCTAAATTAAACATGATTCGCTCTTCTCCTCCAATTCGTTTTTCCGAAAGAAAGCATATTATCTTAAAAAATCAAGTAATATGCTTTCTCTCTATATTTGGCATGTATTTTCAGTTATAACAATAAATTTTATAAATCTCTCGACTGGATAACAAGGAGTATACCACTACTAATCGTTACGCTGGCAGAATGCCCTTCAAAGACGTTACTAACGCCTCTTGACGATTCGATATATAGCGTTTCGTTTTTTAAAGGATATCCCAAACCAAATGTGCAAACCCCTTCAACGCTTTGGGTCAGGGGAATCAGCGATACAAAGCTACCGGGTTCACCTTGGAGCGAGATTTTAGAATCCATTATTGTGACGGTGTTGTTTTCATTGGCGAAACAGGCGTATATGTCTTTTTTTAAAGCCTTAAGAAGCTGATGAACGTTAGCCAGCGTATGGTCAAACCTGCTGCCTATGCCGCCGAAAACAATGATTTCTTTTGAGCCGATATTCATGGCATAATCAAAGGCTATCTCCATATCGGTCTCATCTTTTTTTGCTGGGAACGTCTTAAATTCGACATTATTCTCGCGATAGTGGTTGAGATAAAAATCATCGGCAGAATCAAAATCTCCAAGAATAATATTGGGCATAATCTGCATGTTGTATGTATGCCTTGTTCCGCCATCGCAGCAGATTAAAAAATCATATCCGCTTATAGCTTTTTTTGCATATTTATAATCATTTATTTCGCCGTTTCCGACAATAACTGTTTTCATAGGCAACCTACTTTATTAACTCAACAAACGATTTTGTGCATTCAGTGATGTCTGGCGCACCGAAGATGGCAGAACCAACGACAACAATATTCGTTCCGGAATCTAAAACGTCTTGAACGTTCTTTATGTTTATGCCGCCGTCCATCTCGATGTTAAGGTCTATGCCTTTTTCCTGCGCATAAGCACGCAACAGTTTAGATTTTCTTAGAGCATCCGGAATAAATGCCTGGCCACCAAATCCCGGCTCAACAGACATTATTAAAACCATATGAAGCTGGTCTATATATTCATAAACAGATTCGATATCCGTGTTGGGTTTAACCGTAATAGCGGGAAGCTTTCCAAGCTTTTTGATTTGAGCTATTAAAGCTGCCGGGTCATCCGTTGTTTCAATATGGAAATTTATAATATCAGCCCCTGCTTTTGCAAACGCTTCGAAATATCTTTCCGGCTTTTCGATCATAAGATGAACGTCCATAACCATGTCTGTGGCCTTGGAAACGCTTTCTAAAACAGGAATACCTATAGATATATTAGGCACAAAATGCCCGTCCATAACGTCAAAGTGCAGATATTTTGCTCCTGCGTCTCTTGTGAGCTTTACTTGTTCTCCAAGTTTGTTAAAATCAGCGGAAAGTATAGATGGTGCAAGAATATTTTTCATTTTTCATCCCTCATTTATCAAATTTTGCATATAATTAATATTCAGATTGGTTATAAAAATTTACATAGCTGTTATATCGGCTTTCGGATATACAAAGCCCAACCTGCTCTTTAACGGCGCAGTCCGGCTCGTTTATATGAATACAATCGTTAAAGCGGCATTTCCCAATAAAGTCATTAAACTCTATAAAATAGTTTTGGAGCTCATTTTTTGGTATATCATCAACAGTCAGTGATGTAAACCCGGGTGTATCCGCGATATAGCCACCGGCTCCGATTTTTAAAAACTCAGTATGCCTTGTGGTATGCTTTCCCCTGGCTATCTTTTTGCTTATTTCGCCTGTTTCAAGATTAATATGGGGGAACATTGCGTTAATAAGGCTGGATTTGCCTGCTCCTGAAGGGCCAGCAACGATAGACACTTTTCCGTCCATAACGCTTTTAAGCTCATCAAGGCTGTGGTTATCGTGGGCGGATACGGAAAAAATCCTATAGCCTGCCTCTGAATACAACTTCTCAATGCCGGAATAAACATCACTATCGCACAAATCAGTTTTATTTATGCATATTATGATATCAAGCTGTTGTTTTTCGATTAGTATAATAAATCTATCTAGGAGATCTATATTTATATCCGGAGAAACAGCTGCAAAAACAATTATCGCCTGATCAATATTCGCGACGCGTGGGCGAAAAAGCTCGTTTTTGCGCTTTAGCAGGTTCTGAAGATAACCTGTTTTTTTGTCCTCGTCTATAATCATTATTTCTGCAAAATCTCCCACGAGAGGCGTTTTTTTCTGTTTTCTAAACAGCCCTCTGGCCTGACAGGAATATACGCCGTTTACAGTATCAACAAAATATAGGCCGCCAACGCCTTTTATTATTCTGCCGCTAATCATCAAATACCCCCAAAAAACATGCTTGCCTGATTACTGCTCAGACGAAGACTCGTCAAAGTTGATGCTTTGCCCGAAAATCTCCGCTGTATTAAAGAAGATAGATATTTCCTCCGTTCCTGAACCCGTTACAGGAACTGTCAAAGGAAACTCCTCTTTAGAATGATCTGATTTGTAAATCAAATTCAACTCACCGTCAACTCTTTTATAAACCTTAACAAGGACGCTTTCCTCACCTTCGGGGAAATAGTCGCTCGGTATTTTAATATTTTTGGTTCTGCCCGTTACTGGTTGATCCGTTTGCGTTGGAGCGGATGGGCTTGGTTGCGGAGACGGTGCTTCCGACTGAGGCGGAAGAAGCCCCTTACTAAGCACTATATCAACAACAGTACCTTCCGGCACAGTCCTGCCTGAGCTGACCGATTGCAGCATAACCTGGCCTTTTTCGTATTTATCGCTAAAGCCTTCGCTTGTTGTTGTTCCTATAGTCAGGTTATATTCTTTCAGCTTGTTTCTGGCCTGAGCTTCTGTCAAACCGAGAAGCTTAGGAACATCAACCTGTTTTATTTCCTTACCGATACTTACGTAAAGGGTTATTTCCGTTCCTGCTTCGACCTTTTCGTTCTCCGCAGGTTCCTGACGTATAACAATGCCCTTTGGCGTGTTCGGGTCGTTTATTTCTTCAACAGTAAGTTTGAAGCCGGCGCCCACATCTGAGAGTTGCTGTCTTGCTTCATCTATATCGATATTAATAACGGGTGGTATTTCAAACAGCTCTTTACCAAGGCTAACGTTAACCTTTATCGCTTTGTCGCCTTCATACACATTGTCTTTATAAAGGGGATCACCGGGGTTGTAATTCTGATCATATATTTCGCCTTCTGGGATTTCTTCATCATATAGTTCTTGAGCAATTTCGAGCGTAAAGCCTAGTTCTTCCATCTGCTGGTATGCCTCTTCGAACTGCATACCTACGAGGTTTGGCATCGAAATCTTTTCAGGATCAGAAAAGCCTAATTTTGGCAAAATTATCAACACAGCTATTGTGATAATAACAAACGCTGTCGCTATAGCTGCGGCAATGATTTTTATTTCTGTTTTTCTGTCGAACCGTTCCTCGTTTTCATACCCGGCTTCATCGTAGTATTCTTCATCATCAATTGCAGAATTTCGCCTTGTTTCACGTTTTAGCTCCTCAAATTCATCGCCGGAGAAAACAATCGTTTTTGAATCAACACGATCAGAATGGGACGAAATGATGCTTTCATTCGGCTTAATAATAGCAGCCTTTAAAGTATCGGACAGCTCTTGATCGTTTGTGAAGCGGTTAAACGATTTTTTGTCTGTCAATTTTATTATTACATTTTCAACATTTTCTGATATATTAGGATTTATTTTTCTTATATTAGGCAACGGTTCGTTAACCTGCTTTAAAGCTATAGCAACGGCTGATTCACCATCAAATGGCAATTCACCCGTAGCCATTTCATACATTACTATTCCAAGGGAATATAAATCACTCTTAGCATCTATAAAACCGCCTCTTGCTTGTTCTGGCGAAAAATAGTGAACCGAGCCCATAGTACTATCCCCTACAGAGACGGTATTGGAATCAACAGTTCTTGCGATACCAAAATCTGTTACTTTTATAACGCCTGATTTTGTAACAAGGATGTTTTGCGGCTTAATGTCTCTATGAACGATGCCGTTGGAATGGGCATGCATAAGCGCGTCTGTTATTTGTATAGCGACGCCGAGTATTTCATCGTTTCCAAACGGCGCTCTTTTATTAATAAGCTCTTTAAGAGTCAAACCGTCTATATATTCCATAACTATATAGTTAATATTTTCATCGTTACCGACATCATAAACGTTTACGATGTTTGGATGGGATAGGCTGGCTATTGCTCTTGCTTCGATTTTAAAGCGCTCCATAAACTCGTCATCAGTAAGGTGTTCCTCCCGCATGACTTTAAGCGTGACGAAACGGTTTAGCTTTATATGCTTTGCTTTATAAACAAGCGACATTCCGCCTGAGCCTATTCTCTCTATAATTTCATATGTGTTGGATATGATTTGACCTGGAAATAAAAGCATTTCATCACCCCTAATCCTATATAATGATCACTGATATATTATCAAAACCGCCTTTTTCGTTAGCAAGATCCACAAGCTTGCTTAGAGTTGCTTCCTTGTTGGGTTGGCTGTTTATGATATTAAATATGTCTGTTTCGGAAATCATCGAGGTTAGCCCATCGGAACAAAGCAAAACAGTTTCTTCGTCCGAAACATACAGTGTGTCATTATCTATTAAAACGGTGTCTTCCGTGCCTAGGGCTCTTGTTAGCATATTTCTTTTTGGATGATTTTTAGCCTGCTCCAAGGTTAGTTCACCAGATATGACCATTTCATTGACATAAGTATGATCAATTGTTATTTGACGTATGCCGGTTTTTGAGATTAAATAGATTCTACTGTCGCCAACGTGGCCGAAACAAAGCTCATTACCGCTTATAACACATGCTGAAAATGTCGTTCCCATGCCGTTTTGATTCCTATTATCCGTAGACATGTTATATATTTTTTCATTGGCAAATACAATGCCTTTTTCAATTAGGCCTTCCGTCTGAAATTTCACGCCGTTTTTGCCGGGGCTATCATTCGGAAATCTATAATTGCTCACAAATTCCTTGAAAAAATCAATTGACTTTGCGCTGGCGACTTCTCCGGCGTTATGCCCACCCATACCATCTGCAACAACGAACAAGTTTGGAAGCTCTCCTACTGTTTCGTTGCAAACCAAAATGGAATCCTCATTATTAGACCGTACTTTACCAATAACCGATTTACCCAATCCAATCCTCTGCAAAATTATCCACTCCTGCATGTTTATACACAACATTAAGTATCCAAATTTAGATAACGCCGCCTAAGTTGGCCACAAGCCGCTTCAATATCGCTTCCGAGGCTACGCCGCACTGTGGCGTTTATGCCTTCGTCTTCAAGCACATGGGAAAAGATTTTGATGGCTTGTCCTCCGCTTTTTTCATAGCCGCGCTCCCTGACATTGTTAACAGGGATAAGGTTAACATGGCATAACATATTTTTGATTTTTTTAGCTAATTCATAAGCGTATTCTCGGCTGTCATTTACACCCTCTATCAGAGCATATTCAAACGTTATACGCCTTTTTGTCTTATCGGCATAATATTTACAAGCCTTTAACAAAACATCCATAGAATACTTTCCCGCTATAGGCATTATTGTTTTCCTGATGTTATCGTTTGGGGCATGAAGCGAAACCGCAAGCGTTATTTGCAAGCGCTTATCTGCAAGAGTATAGATTTTATCCGCAACCCCGCATGTCGAAACGGTTATATGCCGTTGGCCTATGTTTATGCCGTTTTCAGAGCTTATAATATCAATAAACCTTAGCAACGCATCATAATTATCTAGGGGTTCGCCACAACCCATGACAACGACATTTGAGATTCTTTCGCCGATGTCTTGTGATATACTATAAACCTGCGATGCTATTTCGCCTGCTGTCAAGTTGCGCTCAAGCCCGCCGATAGCGGAAGCGCAAAACTTGCAGCCCATTCTGCATCCTGCCTGAGAAGATACACACACAGAGTAGCCATGGTCATACCTCATCAGCACACTTTCTATTATAGTATTATTTCCAACATCAAACAAGTATTTTATCGTGCCGTCCGTCGAAATCAACTTTTCAACAATCATAATACGTGATTCCATCACGTTTGTTTTCAGCCGTTCGCGAAAGTCCTTTGATAATGATGTCATATCGTCGATACAGGCGTGCTTTTGATGAAGCCAGCTAAAAATCTGCTTTGCTCGGAAGCCCTTTTCTCCAAGCTCCAAAACTAGCGATTCCAATTCATTAATCGTCATTGATTTTATGTCTGCATTCATAAAAGCCTCTACGCCTTTCGTATAAAACGGGCTATAAAAAATCCGTCAGTTTCGTATTGATGGGGCAGGATGGTTATATATCCGGCGTTGGTTTTGGTTATGCCATTCGGCATAAGTGAGGACATATCGCCGGGCTCAAATGGAAAATTGTTTAAAAACCATTCGATATTTTCTTCATTTTCCTGCTTTGTAAGCGTACAAGTGCTATAAACAAGCGTTCCACCAGGTTTTAAGTATCTCCAAGACGCCGATAATATTTCTCTTTGCAGAGCGGATAGGTTTGCAACATCGTCCATTGTTTTTGCATATTTAATATCGGGCTTTTTCCGTATAAGCCCAAATCCG
Source organism: uncultured Defluviitaleaceae bacterium (assembly GCA_964449985.1). Classification (GTDB taxonomy): domain Bacteria; phylum Bacillota; class Clostridia; order Lachnospirales; family WRAX01; genus CAYVCG01. Next base: position 6,736 of record CAYVCG010000058.1, on the reverse strand, counting down.
GAACACGGAGCATCTATTAATAATGCGTCTGCAGTTTCTTCATAGTTATTGTTAAAGGCTGTGGCATCGGATAATTCTGTTTTAATAATGTTTATTCCGAGCCTTAGCGCTGATTCATCAATCAACTGTTTTTTATGGGGATGAATATCCCTAGAAATAATATGCCCTTTATTTTCCATTATATAAGCGGAAAGAAGCGATTTACCCCCGGGGGCGGCACAAATATCCATAACAGTCTGCCCAGGAGAGGGGTTTAGCGCGGCAACAGACAGCATTGCGCTTTCGTCCATAACATGATAAAGCCCTTTTTTAAAAGAGTCAAGCGTTTTTATATTTGATGAGGAGGAAATGTTTAGAGCATTCTGAAAAAGAACAGCATCTTTAACCGTTACACCTTCGCTTTTCAAGATTTCAACAAGCTCGGATTTATTTGTTTTAAGCGTGTTTATACAAAGCGTTACTTTAGGGGGCTTGTTATTCGTTTGGAATATATCTTCTATTAAATCAAAATTGTTATCAAAGTCATCATAAAATTTATCGACAAGCCATTTCGGATATGAGTATTTGACAGACAAATATTCCTTGGGAAGCTTGTCCTTATCAGGAAAGGTGATGCTTTCTAAGTCTCGCAAAATGCTTCTTAAAACGCCGTTTACAAATCCAGACAAAGCTCCGAGGCCGCGCTTTTTTACTAAGGAAACGGCCTCGTTGCAAACAGCAAACGGAGGAACTTTATCCATAAAGTTTATCTGATAAACAGAAATCCGCAAGATGTTTAGAATAAGCGGCTTCATTTTAGTCGTTTTTATTTTTGAAAATTTATTTATGATAAAATCAAGAAACATCAAATTGCGCAAAACTCCGTTCACAAGCTCTGTGATAAAAGCCCTTTGGACTTGGGTTGCGGCGCCGTTTTTGTCCAAAGTTTTACGAAGGATGATATTGTTATAAGCGCCTTCTATAGTTATTTCCATTAATATGTTAACAGCCAGTTCGCGTTCGTCTATTTTTAGCATACCTTTTTCCTTTGTTTAGTTTATTTTTATTTCTGATAATAAGCAACGATTTCTGCAAAGTACATCATGTGATAATCGTCGGATGGATACCACCTTTTTTCCGATTCTGCGAGGGAGCTATCATCCATAAACGTTTTATAAAGCACCTTGCATTCAAAATGAGCGCCTTCGCAGTCAATAATAGGGGTATCTATTTTTTGAGATGGGCTTGTTGTTATGCCGCATTCTGTAAATTTATTAACATCCCTGCCGGATTTTGATCCGCAAAAGGATATTATTTTTTGCATATCGCAATAAGGAATCGAAACCGTAAACTCTCCGGCTTTTTCCAACAATTCAAATGTGAATCTAGATTTTCTTACCATCGCCATAAAAACCGGCTTGCCCCACATATATCCGATGCTGCCCCAGGCTATTGTCATTGTATTTACCGTATCGTTTGCCATGGTTGTTAAAAATGCGCCTTTCTCCAGTAGTTGCAAATCCTTTTCCGCATTTTCATTATATCTTTTTTCATTCATGAAAAAACCTCCCAAAACTAAGTTTGTTAATAAAACAATATGCCCGCATCTAAAGGCATTTTACATCGCTACACTCGCCATCTATTGATCAGGACGTTGACAAATTTTTCATCCTGCAACTCGAACACTTCAATACCATAACGATCTCGGAAAGAGTGAGTTATCACCTCTAAAACCCCATCATTATTTAAATCACAAAAATCTAAAACACTAAAACCATAATTGTCCGCAAGATCCCATACGTAATCTTTATTATTATCTGTATCCTCAATGTTAACAATATGTTCATCAAGAACAATATTCACAACCTTGCCATCTATCTCTTTTCTCATAAACACGGCTGAAGCTCGAATTGAAGGATCAGAACGGTCGGATCGAACGTTAATCAAAACCTCATCCACACCATTGCCGTCAATATCAACCTTATACAAATCAATAATCTCTGGCTTTACATCGCCATAACCATGAGCAGCAAAATATTCTGAAGCAATTTCATTATACACGCTGCTGTCATTGCTTAACCTCTCGGCATCACGGATAAACACGTTGCTGTTGTCAGAAACCATAATAAGATTCCAACTCCAATCTTGATAATAAAGGCCCATTTCAGCAAGCCATTCAGGCGAGAGTACAACTCTAGGGCCGCTATATCCGTTATAACTCCACTCAGTCTGTTTTCTCCCGATTTCAGTTCCCATATATTTTCCTTCGTAATACACTTTATATAGTTCTCTATTGTTAATAAGCTCAGTTGTCTCATTGCAATCTATCCATTTATCGCCGTCATAACCGCCCAACAGCATCGAACCAACGACAATTGGGCTGTATTTTGAAAAGCTGTTCGGAGCCAGTTTTGCTGCAAGGTATGAATAAGGTTTCCATACAGGCGGGCTGCTGGAATAGGCATAGTTTAAGGGGTAGCATTGTTCTTTATAAAAGCAAAGCTTGCTCAACCAACTATCAATATATAAACCTTCTTTAGTAAATTCATAACGAGAACCACGGGATAAACAATACGAATAAATGGCCCCTTCTTGCTCGCTAAGAACTATACACTCAGCCTGACGGTAGCTTAATCTTGATTCATTAAAACGAATCACGCACTCTTCAACACCATTTTGATCAACATCAACCCATGCGTATTTGACAATTTCCATCTTGTTTTCAGAATCCTTGTCAACCACTCCCGGTTTAATATAGTCGTCAAAATATATCCACCCCGTATCGCCATAAACGCCATCCCCAGAAACACCATACAACTTTCTTTCCCCTGATAACACTTCTAATATTTTTTGTTTGGGGTTTTTGTTTTCCAATGGATATGCCATCAAAGTAGTCTCGGGATAATAATTATAAATCGGAAGGGTCAAAGGAGCCGTGTTTGGCAGATTAATCTTTGTTCTAAAGATGTTAAGGATGGAACTGCCAGGAACTATATCAGCGGGCTTCGTGTAATCCACCGCATCTGTTTCCCTAAAAATCGTCTTAAAATCAAGTTTGCCATCTATAATACTAATACGCTCCATATAACCAAAACCTAAATGTGCGATATAAAGCATTACGGCATTTTCATCTGGCCATGTGTATAAAGCTGCAAAATCACTCTTGATTGTGTTACCAATAAAAACAGCCTTACCATCTTTAAAAGAATAAACATCAAGATTGTTCATGTCATGTCCTGAGGGTCCAGAAGTAATAAGAATTTCGGGGATGCCGTCTTTATCCACATCATAAAGGATGTACGAATAGCTTGGCGGCCCTGTAATGTCTTCGTTATTGACCGTTTTAATTTGAATATCAGAAACGCAGATAGACTCAAGAAGCTCTATATACGCTTTTTGCCATGGTCTAAGACCAGGCTCATTTCTGGCGGGAAGCGTCTCTGGGGCTGGGTTTGTCTCTTGGGATGGAACTGCTTCTGGGGTTGGAGTTGAAACTGCTTTTGGTGTTGAAACTGCTTTTGGGGTTGGAACTTCCTCTGATTCAGTTTTGATGTTTCTTGGAACAGGATCATTGTTTTTATCTGATGTACAGCCAGAAATAAAAGGTAATATTAATAGTATCACTAACATTGAAATAATATTTCTTTTCATCATTTCACCTCCAAGACTAAGCACCCGAACATATCCTAACATAACACTATATGTATACTCTAACTTTTTATGCCAGTTATTGCAAGATAAAATTTGTTTTTATATAATTTGTAGTATAATATATCCAAATGGAGGTGTTTATGTTGAATTTACGTGAATACACTGAGAGAAGTGAGTTAGAAAGCCTTAACCCGTATGCATCAAAAAGCATGTATACGTTGGGGCGGGAGAATTTTGAGGAAAAATGCAAAATAAGGACGGATTTTCAAAGGGATCGCGATAAAATAACCCATTCAAAATCGTTCCGGCGGCTTATGCATAAGACACAGGTATTCATATCGCCCGAGGGCGACCATTATAGGACAAGGTTGACACATACCATTGAAGTTACACAAATATCAAGGACTATTGCCAGAGCTCTTAGACTAAACGAGGATTTGACGGAAGCGATTGCGCTGGGGCATGATTTGGGACATACACCTTTTGGACATACTGGCGAGGATGCATTAAATAGTATACTGGACGGAGGTTTCAGGCATAACGAGCAAAGTGTCCGGGTTGTGCAAAGCTTGGAAAAAAACGGCAAGGGGCTTAATTTGACTAAAGAGGTTTTAGACGGTATACAAAACCATAGAGGCAACGGAAATCCCAAAACGCTTGAAGGCAAAATAGTTCAGTTATCCGATAAGATAGCATATATTAACCATGATATAGACGATGCAATACGTGCTAGGGTTTTAAAGCAAGAGGATTTGCCAAGGGAATCTATAGAAATATTGGGAGAAACATCATCAAAGCGGATAGATTTTCTCATAAAAAATACGATATATTCTAGCATGGATAAAAACGATATTATTATGGAGCCTCACGTTTTTGCTGCATTAAGGGGTTTAAGAGCATATCTGTTCAAAACCGTTTATTTAAGCCAGCTTCAGCAGGAGGAGCGTATAAAAATAAAAAATATTCTAAAAACGCTGTTTAATTATTATTGTGAAAACACTGATAAGCTTCCTGCTGATTTTGTCACTATGATTAGGTCGGGCGAAATTTGCGAACGGGTTGTTACTGATTACATAGCGGGAATGACGGATAGATACGCCATGAAACAGTTTATGAATATATATATTCCGGCGACTTGGAATTTTTAAATAAGTTTTTGAATATTTTAAGAAGGATTTTAAATACCATTGTCGAAATATATTTCTCAGATATAGAAGTGCACATGTGTTTGTTCAGGAGATGAGGGTTATGTTTTATCCCGAAGACGTTATCGAGGATATACGCTCGGCGAACGATATTGTTGACGTTATTTCGGGTTATACGTCTTTGAAGAAAAAGGGAGCAAATTATTTTGGCCTTTGCCCTTTTCATAAGGAGAATACGCCTTCCTTTTCTGTCAGCGCCGATAAGCAAATGTATTATTGCTTCGGATGCGGCGCCGGAGGCAATGTTTATAGCTTTATTATGCAGAAGGAGAACCTTGATTTTTCTGATTCTGTGCGGTTTCTTGCGGATAAAGCGCATTATAGCCTGCCAGAGGGCGGTTTTTCCCGGGTAATAAAACAAAATGCTGAAAGCAAAAACATTTTGTATGAAATACATATTTCTGCCGCCAGATTCTTCTATAATCTGCTTATATCAGACAGCGGTAAAAAAGCTGTCGAATATCTTGACGATAGGGGCGTTTCTCCTGCGGCAAGAAAAAAGTTTGGGCTTGGTTTTTCATCCAAAAAGGCAAGCCTGTTTAATCACCTTCTTTCGGAAGGTTTTGATATTGACAATATAATAAAAAGTGGCCTTATTATATCGGATAAAAACGGGAACTATTTTGACAGATTTGCTAACAGACTAATGTTCCCCATTTTTAATGTTCAAAACAAGATAATCGGCTTCGGAGGAAGGATATTGGATTCTGGCCAGCCAAAATATCTTAACTCGCCCGATACGCTTATTTTTGATAAAAGTAGGAATTTGTATAGTTTGAACTTTGCAAGAAAAGCTAATGTTCCATTCTTAATAATAGTCGAAGGCTATATGGATGTTATATCGCTGTTTCAAAACGGCATCAAAAATGTTGTGGCCTCATTAGGGACAGCGTTTAATGTGGAACATGCAAAGCTCATTAAAAAGCATTGCGATAGCGTCGTCCTTTTGTTTGACAGTGACAGCGCTGGGGAAAAAGCCGCGATGCGCGCCATTCCTATATTGCTTTCGGCAGGGCTTGGAGTTAAAGTCCTACAGCTTGAAGGCGCAAAGGATCCGGATGAATATATAAAATCATTCGGAAGGCAAGCGTTTATTGATTGCTTATCCAATGCAGTCAGCCATGTGTCGTTTCGCGTTGGTGTCATTAAAAAAGGTTATGACATTAGTGACCCTGAGCAAAACATACGATTTACAAACGAAACGGCAAAGCTTATTGCGGAATTGGATAACGAAATAGAAAGAGACGTTTATATAAAAGAAACGTCTCAGCTAACAGGCATAACATCAGAAGCCATAAAAAAAGAGGTTGGCAAGCTTGTTCAAAGAGACGGGTTGGGTGTTGTGTCATACAAAAACAAACCGAATACGTATTCTAAAAAAGACGGCAGCAAAGGAGCAGACGAAGCAAGGCGAAATATTATATACATTATTTCGACCAACTCAACGGCGGCCAAAGCGATAAAAGCTTGTTTGCCCGCTGAGGAGATGTCAGTTCCTTTTTATATAAGGCTTTATAACTTGATTTATGAAATGTATGAAAAGAAACAGGCTGTTTATCCCGCAGAGATTATTAATCATTTTGAATCGCTGGAAGAGCAGAAGATGATTTCAAATATATTTACGCTTACGCTTTCGTTTGAAGACGATGTATCGCTTATAAAAGCGCTAAATGATCAAATAAGGGTTATTAAAACGTCGTATATTGACGAAAAACTAATGGATTCAGTTGTGATGGATGCTCAAGAGCTTCAAAAACTGGCGGAAATCAAAAGAAATCTGAAAAAATCGTATATTACAGGTTTAGATGGTTAAAATAGTTAACACACGAGAAAGGAAGGATTGTCTTGAAGTCCATAGATGAAGCAGATCTCCAATTAAGAATTAAGGAACTCGTTGCCAT
>CAYVCG010000057.1:12033-14037 GCA_964449985.1 uncultured Defluviitaleaceae bacterium | reverse complement strand
TGATAATCCTTCAAAAGCAAATCTGTGGTTTTTGTTCCAGCAACACCGCCGAGATCCAATTCAACCCTGCCAAACAAGCCTGTATAGTCTTCCAAATGGCTTGCTTTAAGCTCGTCATAAGATTTTTTGGATGCATCAGCGATCATTTTACTGACTTTTTCATGAGGATGCGGATTTCCTTCAAGCTTTTTAAGCCGGTTAGGCTCTAAAAATGTTTTTGGTTCAAGTATATAACTTGTTCCTACAGCAACGATAATCGTTGCGCTGTCTGCTCCTGCAACGGTTATTGTTCCGTTGCCATCCCGTTCTCCGGTTGTCATAGTTCCGCCTGTTGGGATGACTTTATACTGACCTTCGAAAGGCATGTTGTAATAATTAAAAATACCTTTTAAAGTAATTGTGTCGCCTTCGGCAACAACGCTGCAAGCTGATTTTCCTGCGCCATCTCCGGGATTAACGCCATAGTCTTTAATAAACGGTATTGTCGGCCTTAGCGTAAATGAAACCTTGCCGCTTTGATTTGCTGTCAATCTTATTACCATAACCTTATCGGGATAGCTTGTAAAGATTTCACGGTTATAAGTAGTCCCTTCAAAATCGTAGTTCACGCCTGCGATTGCTGTTCTTAAATTAAGATCGCGTATGTAATTTGTCGGGTTAGGGTGGTTAAAATCAATATATGTTTCAGAAAAGTTATTAAGCCCGCCTGTGCTGTAATTACTAGTCAGTGTGTTTTCAGTGATCTGCAAACGCTCTGTTACTGTTCTTCCAAAAACGTTTACACCCATATAACCATTGCCGATAGGCAATGACCATTTTTCCCAGCCATCAGTTAGATCCCCGCCATTAACGTTTGATGATACGTTTTCATTGCCGTAAGGCGCTTCTTCGTCGTACCAAAGCTTTAAATCCTTTAGGGCCTGATTGGGGCTGGCTGTTGCTGTAACAAATGTCATCGGAAGAGCCAGCATTATTGCTAAAATACTAGCTAATACTTTTTTTAGCATTTTTTTCATACTGCGATTCATCTCCTTTTTGAATTTTAATTCTCATCTAAATATTTGGGTTTTTGACTTATATGTGCATTAATCCCTCCATTCTCCTTGTGACAGGGCTTTTTTGTTGTAATATGCTAATAAGTCTAACACTATTTTTAAAATAATAAAAATAATTAATCAAAAATAGCGCAATATCCCATTGTTGTATATTAATAATAACACATAAGGCAGGAACGGTCAATGAAATAGTATGGATTCAGACTGCTTTTTTTACCAGCTTTTTCATAATCCAAAGCAGCAAAGCATATTATTTATATTAGCTATGCCAAGTTGTGTAAAAACATAGAGGGAGTTGCTTTGCCTTGTCAAAAGCGGAGGACATAAAAAAGAAAATAGGCGCAATGATGGAATTGCCAAAAGAGATTATGTTAAACCTTCCTCTGATTTCTATGATAGGAAACGAAGAGGTCATGATAGAAAACTATAAAGGCATTATAGAATATACCGATGAACGCGTGCGCATAAGCACAACTGCTGGAATATTCAGGATTGAAGGCAAAAGCCTGTGCTTAAAACAAATAACATCTGAGAATATTGCCGTAACAGGAAGTATAGTCAAATTGGAATATATACAGTGAATAAAGTTTAAAAAACAGGGGAGGCAAATAATGTTTCTGACATTATGGAATTATTTGCGAGGGTATGTTATCATACAGATAAGCGGCTTTTCAGTTGAAAGGTTTATAAACCTTGCTGTACATAAAGGCGTTTATCTGTGGGATGTTGTAAGGACTTCTGATAAGGCGGAAATGAAGGTTTCTGCGAGAGCATTTAAACTGTTGAAGCCATGCGCAAAGAAAACAAAATGCAAAATAAAAATAGCAGGCAGGCGGGGCTTGCCATTTGTTATGTTTAAATATAGAAAACGAAAACTGTTGGCTATCGGTGTATTATTTTTTATTGGTTTTTTATTTTTTCTTTCATCTTTTGTTTGGATGCTCGATGT
>CAYVCG010000057.1:1474-11933 GCA_964449985.1 uncultured Defluviitaleaceae bacterium | reverse complement strand
AAGATGTATTATGAAATGAACTTTTCTGTGCCGTTTGAATATATTGTAAAAAATTTTACTGGAAAAATACAAAAGGATTATAGTATAATTGTGTTTGATAAACAAATTAATATATTTAAGCCCAAGGTTAAATTCAGGAATTTTGAAACATTTACCAGCAGGAAGCAGTTCAAATTCGGAGATGATTATCCACTTCCTGCGATATCTATGAGAAATGAATATAGAGAGTATGTTCCGCAAACAATGTCTAGGACGGTCGATGAAGCAAAAAAAATTGCAGATTCTTTGTTGACGAACAAAATAATACAGGAATTTGATATTGATATCGATATACTTGATAAAAGGGTGGAGTATTCTGAAAATGGCGGTTATCTAAACGTTAAAGCGACTATAACTACGTTTGAACGCATAGACGAGGCTGTGGAGCTTGTTCCGAGCGCGCCTCAGAATACAGAGCAAAATCAGAGCCAATAAAAATTTATTATCACAAATGAGGGGACTAATTTAATGGAAAATCACAAAACAATAGAAAACATCCCCAGCGGGCTTATCGCGAACCTGTTCGGGCGCTTTGACGAAAACATAAAAAAGATCGAAAAGATTTTTTCCGTGGGAATAGTGAACAGAGGAGATAATATTTTAATATCCGGCGAACCGGAAGACATTCAAAAAGCCGGTAATGTTCTTGAAAAACTCATCCAGATTGCTAAAAAAGGCGACGAAATCAACGACCAAAAGGTCAATTATGTTATAGAATCGCTTGGCGGAGAGGATTTTGACAGTATAGAAAAAATGGGAGACGATTTTATATGCATGACCGTCTCCGGAAGACCGATAAAACCAAAAACAATAGGGCAAAAAAGATATATTGAAAGATTAAAGACAAATACGATTGTATTCGGCGTTGGCCCAGCAGGAACAGGAAAGACATATCTGGCTATGGCTATGGCGATAACAGCGTTTAAGCGAGGAGAAGTCAACCGTATTATATTGACGCGCCCGGCTATCGAAGCCGGTGAAAAGCTGGGCTTCTTGCCTGGGGATTTGCAGCAAAAGGTTGACCCTTATTTGCGCCCGCTTTTTGACGCGTTACATGATATTATGGGCGCAGAGACTTTTCAAAAGAATATGGAAAAAGGCTTGATAGAGGTTGCGCCGCTGGCATATATGCGCGGAAGAACGCTGGATAATGCTTATATAGTTTTAGATGAAGCCCAAAATACAACGCCGGAACAAATGAAAATGTTTTTGACACGTATCGGCTATGGCTCAAAGGCTATAATAACCGGAGATCTGACGCAAATTGACTTGCCGGAGAGTAAGCGCTCCGGTCTTGTTGAGGCTGTCAGCGTTTTGAACGATATAGAAGATATATCAATTATCATGCTTTCCAACAAAGACGTTGTTCGCCATCCGCTTGTTCAAAAGATTGTTAAGGCATATGAAAAGTTCGAAAGCAAGAAAAGTTTTAAGGAAAAGCGTGCAGAAGCCTTAGCGGCGAAAAAGAGCACTGTGCTGCGCCGTGGTGTAATAAGATCGAAGCAACAATAATGATAAATTTACTATACGATAAAACAACCCTTCTTAAAAAGGGGAGGTAATAGATTGAAAACAAACGGAAAGAACAAAAAAAATATGCTGTTTGGCATAATATTTCTTGCTGTAGCATTTTTTGCAACAGTTGCAGCCACTATGACAGGGTCTTTCTTGCAGGATAAATACAACGTTCATGTGGATTCCGTTTCGCCGAAGCGTTTTACCGCCCCAAGGCAGGTTGAAAATGAGGTGGCGACGGAAAAACTGCGAGAATCTGCCATGGCGTCTGTCGTTAGTTTGTATAAACATGATCCTATTGTTAAGGACAGGATTATTGCGAAGGCAGATACATTTTTTGATGAAATCGGTTCGTTGCGTATTAACAAAACGCCGATTTACAACCCGCTTAATGAAAATATTTCGGCTGTTGAACCTGATGATGCAAGCGGGTCTTTTAACGAGATGTCTGTTTATTTAAGCAATGATCAGTATAAACGTCTTGTTGATATGAATTCGGGATTTTATATTGTTTTTAAGGATACGGTATATAGTATTGCTGATAATATTTTAGAAACAGGGATAAAAGAAGAAGCCATGGCGAAAAGCCTTGTTTCTGTAAAAGATGAGTTTGAAGCGCAGCAATGGGATAGTGCGGATAAAAATCTTGGGTATGAAATTGTCGCTTCGGTTTTGGAACCGAATCTTGTTATAGATGAGCAGAGCACCCAAAGAGCCAAGGATGAAGCTGCTGACGCTATCCGACCGGTCGTTTATTATGAAGGCCAAAATATCGTTGATAAAGGCGAGGTCATAACAGAAGAAATATATGCCGTATTAGATGCCCTGGGGTACACAGGCAAAAGCCTTTCGGACAATGTCGTCCCGATAATCGGCTCTCTTGTTATTATAATTGTGCTTTTTGTTGTGGCATCAATGTATATATATTATTTTAATTTTAGTTTGGTCTTATCAAAAAAGGCGATTTTGCTGTTGTTTACGCTGTATACAGCTTGTGTTGTTTCTGCAAGGCTCATGATAAATATGCCATTTCAGTTTATGCCGATTGTGTTGTTTTCGATGCTGACGGCTATTTTGCTTGATTCGCGTCTTGCTGTCGCGTTTAACATATGCTTGTCAATTATTTGCTCGCTTATTGTAGGGGCGGAAATACAGTTTATTGTTTATTTTATTATTGTGGGCATATTTGCATCCATACTTGCGAAATACACTACCCAGCGCAATAAAACGCTTATTGTTGGGCTTTATTTAAGCATTATTAGTTTTGCCGTTATGTTTGCGTTCGGCTCGCTGTTTGATAAGGCTTATTCCAATGATCTTATAAACAATTCGATTTTCGCCGCTTTAAGCGGGCTTTTGGCGGTTATTTTATGTATAGGAACGCTGCCGCTTTGGGAGGTTTTGTTCGGGATAGTTACTCCAATAAAGCTGTTGGACTATACAAACCCGAATAATGGGCTTTTACGCCGGCTTACGATAGAGGCTCCTGGAACATATCACCACAGCCTTATCGTTGCAAACCTTGCAGAGACGGCCGCCTATGACATCGGCGCAAACCCAACTCTCGCTAGGGTGGGGGCATATTATCATGATATAGGAAAGCTTAAATTTCCACAGTATTTTGCTGAAAACCAACTGGGCGAAAATCCGCACGATGTTATTGATCCATACGCAAGCGCAAAGGTTATAACCGGGCATGTGGCTAAGGGAGTCGAAATGGCTCATGAAAACCGTTTGCCCAAAATTATATGTGATATAATAGAACAACACCATGGCAATACGATGATCAAGTATTTTTACGTTAAAGCATCAAAGCTTTATGAAGATAGGGATATAGATGAAAAGGATTTTAGATATAAGTTCGCTATACCACAATTTAAAGAGTCCGCTATTGTTATGCTTGCAGATACTATTGAGGCGGCGGTTCGCTCTATGATTAATAAGAGCACGCTAGAGCAAGTAGAAACGTTTATAAAGACGCTCATAAAGGACAAGCTGGATGATGGCCAGCTCACTGACAGTATGCTTACGATAAAGGATCTTGATGTTATTGCATCGTCGTTTATGCGGGTTTTCAAAGGCATGTATCATGAGCGTATACCATATCCAAAAGCAACGATGGCAGAGATTAAACAGGATTTGGCAGAAGGTGAGCCTGCCGGAGCCAGCTAGAAATGGGGCATTTGTTTTGAATGATATAACACTGCTATTTGATGACAGGACAGGGCTTTGCATAACTGAGCAGTTTTCAGATTTAATAGAAAAAGCAGTGCGTGAGGTATTGTCGGCTGAGGGTGTTTTCTTTCCTGCTCAAATCAGCATCTCTTTTGTTAATAACAACGAGATAAAGGGCATAAATGCAAAGTTTAGACGTATGGACAAAGCTACGGATGTTTTGTCTTTCCCTTTGATGGATTTTTCTGATGAAACTTTCGAATATAACAAAAATGAGCCAAATGAGCTTGGCGATATAATAATATCATATGAAAAGGCTTTAGAGCAGGCAAAGGAATACGGGCATAGCATTGAACGTGAGATAGCTTTTTTAACGGCGCATAGTGTTTTGCATTTATTAGGTTATGACCATATGGATGAAGGCGAAGAGAAAGTTATGATAAAAAAGCAGGAAGAAGCTCTTGAAAAAATCGGAATGTTTAGATGACGTATAAACCTTGGAGGCTTTTATGAAGCAGACCAACAAAAACAATAAAAGCAATAAGAAAAAAATGAATAAATTTGTATTAAGAAATACGGCCATAGGGCTGGCTCTTGTTATTATGATTTGCCTTGCCTTTGTGGTTATGACAGAAATGGCGGACCAATCGACATCTCTTAATGTTTTTGATATAGATATACCAACGGAGGTTTTAATATCCGAAAAACCAACATCAACTCCAGAGCCTACTCCAACGCCTGAACCGACCGAGGATTTGACGGGAAAGGCAATAAACCCGATGACAGGACTGTCTATTGATGAAAATGTTGTTAATCGGCGGCCTTTCGCTGTTGTTATAAATAATTTAAAAAAGGCTCTGCCTCAAAGCGGCATAGCGCAGGCTGATATATATTATGAGGTGCTTGCCGAGGCTGATATAACAAGGATTATTGCGATATTCCAAGATTTTGATTCGCAAAAGATAGGCCCTGTTCGCAGTATGCGGCATTATTTTCTTAACTTTGCCGGGGATAATGACGCTATATTCGTGCATCATGGAGGGAGCGACCCGGGATATGAGGCTATTGTGGATAACAAATTCAATAATATAGATGGTATGAAGTTTGAAGGACCAGGAACCTTTTGGCGAGATCCTCAGCGGGTAAAGATAAGCGGTATGATGGAGCACAGCTCTTATACTAATGCCGAAAAGCTGTTGGAGCGCGCTGAAAAGCTTAAATATAGATTTGAAAAGCCTGATGATTTTAAAGGCATGTTTGATTTTTATGAAAAGCTTTCGTCGCCTGATGGTAAAGCCGCCGATACGGTAAAGGTTCCGTTTTCTTCTAATCAGGATGCGACTTTTTCATTCGATGCAGAAACAGGTTTGTATAAACGTTATGAATTCGGCAACGAACAGATAGATGAGGAAACCGGTGGTGGGCTTGCTGTTTCCAATGTATTGGTGCAATATGTTGAGATGTATGTTATAAAGGGTGACAAAGAAGGCAGGCGGGAGGTTAAGCTTGTAGGAAGTGGCGACGGTCTTCTTATAACCGCCGGAAAAGCCGTGCCTGTCACATGGCAAAAAAAAGGGCTGTTTTCACCAACGGAATGGTTGGCGGAAAATGGCGATAAGCTTACGATAAACAAAGGCAAGACGTGGGTTTGTGTAGTTAATAAAGATACAGAGGTTGGCGTGGAATAGCTGACCTACATAAAAAGGTTTTGACACCAAGTTAGGAGATGTATTTTTGAAGGATATATTTTATTCAGGATTTGTTAGTATAATTGGTAGGCCAAACGTTGGAAAATCAACGCTTTTAAACAGATTTGTTGGAGAGAAGATTGCTATAATTTCTAACAAACCACAGACGACTAGAAATAAAATTCAAGCTATTTTAACAAATAATGATTATCAAATTATTTTTATTGATACACCCGGCATTCATAAACCAAAATCAAAATTAGGCTCTGTAATGAACAATGCCGCCGAAAACTCAACAAAGGATGTGGATGCGATACTGCTTCTTGTTAATCCGGTGGAGAAAATTTCAGATAGCGATAAAGAAATTATTGAAAAGCTCAAAAAAAGTCGCTCTCCTGTATTTCTCGTTATAAATAAGATAGACACTGTCGGAAAGGCGGCTATTCTCGCAATTATAGACGAATATAGCCGTTTGTATGACTTTAAGGCAATTGTTCCGATTTCTGCACTAAACGGAGAAAATATAGATTCTCTTTTGAATGAGATAAAGCTTTGTCTGCCACAAGGGCCGAAGTATTTCCCAGCGGATATGGTGACGGATCAGCCGGAGAGGCAAATTGCTGCGGAATTAATACGAGAAAAAGCTTTATACCTTTTGGATGAGGAAGTGCCTCACGGTGTTGCAGTCGAAATAACAAGTATGAAAAAGAGACAGGATAAAAACCTTGTTGATATAGAAGCTACAATATACTGTGAAAGGGATTCCCACAAAGGCATTATAATAGGGAAAGGCGGCCTTATGCTTAAAAATATCGGCTCTAGGTCTAGGGCGGATATAGAAATGATATTGGGTTCGCCTGTCAATCTCCAGCTATGGGTCAAAGTAAAAAAGGATTGGCGTGACAATGATTTTCTGATTAGAAACTTTGGATTAAACTCTAAATAATGCCTTATACTCGCCGGTTCTAAAACCCCATATGCCTTAAAACATTTTTTTGCCAAATTTTCAACAGTATATAAACATATACGTGGGAAAATCTAATATTAGGTCAACATTTAAGCGCTTGAATATTTATATGTAACATTATGCCTGTATATTTTTTGCAGGTTGTTCAAAAAAGTAGAACACATATCCAATTAGCTGCATATAAAAAACTAAAAATATAGCTGTTGCTAATATTAAGGGGGCAATTTATGCTTGACAAAGTGTTTTGGGGTATATTTGAAAAAACCGGCAATATAGACGCATATATGGCCTATAGAAACGGGCTCGTCCCTTACGACGATGAAATGAAACAAGCCGGTCTTGACACCGGAAATAAAACAGATTTAACCGGGTTATATAGCTTACCCGAAAAAACAGAGGAACAGTTTTATGGCAACATTTAAGGATAGAGGTATTGTTATAAAAGAATATTATAACGCCGATTATAACAAAACGCTCACCTTGCTTTTAAAAGAAAGGGGCAAGGTGAGCGTTTTTGTCAAGGGCGCAAGAAGGCCAAAGAGCAAATTTTTTGCGTCTACTCAGCTTTTTTGCTACAGCGAGTTTGTGATATTTGAGGGCAACGGCTTTCTTTCTCTTGCACAAGCTGATGTAATTAAAAATTTTTATTCGATAACGGGTGACTACAATAAGTTTTGTTATGCAAATCTTTTTTTAGAGCTTGTCAATAATGCGGTTTTACCGT
The DNA here is from genome assembly GCA_964449985.1 of uncultured Defluviitaleaceae bacterium. Taxonomy (GTDB): domain Bacteria; phylum Bacillota; class Clostridia; order Lachnospirales; family WRAX01; genus CAYVCG01. The sequence continues at coordinate 4,825 of CAYVCG010000057.1, read as the reverse complement.
CTGTGCCTATGCGGGATATATTGTATTTATTGCTAAAATCTTTGCAGGCGTTGTCTGGTAATGCTATAAATTCTCACTTTGTTTCATGTATTTTTCAATTAAAATTTATTCAGATAGAAGGATATTCACCTGAACTTGGCGAATGTATTATTTGCAGAGAAAGGGGGAATTTTGTCGAAAATGGTAATTTGGCTCATCAAGGGTTGGTCTGCTCTAAATGCTCTGGCAACCAAGTACATATCATAAAAACTAACACAGCTATTATATCGATCATGAAGCACATTTTAGGCATAGATCTGGAATCAAATGAATTGTTCAAATTTAATGTTAACGAATCGTACTTAGACGATCTGGTTTCGGCTTGCCGGTTTCTTACCGAATCTAATTTCAGCAATCAGCTTAAAAGCGGAGGTTTATTATAGACTGCTTGTGCAGGTATTGTCTAAATAAGGAAGGGGCCTTTGTTATGTTGGAAAAAATAGATTTATCGTTTACCGTTGATAAAAAACAATATAAAAAAGAAATCTCTGAACTCGAAAAGCGCCTGAATTATTTGCAGCAGAAAATTAAGGAATTAAAAATACCTGTACTTATTGTTTTTGAAGGCTGGAGCGCAGCCGGAAAGGGAACATATATCAGCAAAGTTTTAAACCCGCTGGATCCAAGATATTTTAACGTTTATACGATGGGCAAGCTAAGCGAAGACGCTGTTATGCGCCCCGTTTTGTGGCGCTATTTTATAAAGCTGCCCTCTAAGGGACGTATATCTATTTTTGACAGAAGCTGGCATAGGATTGCATTGCCGGAAAGCCAAAAAAGATGGAAGCTTACTCAAAAGGAACAATCGGAGTTTTTTTATGATGTAAATGCGTTTGAGGAGCAGCTTACGTCATCGGGGACGCTGATAATTAAGTTGTTTTTGCATATAAGCAGAGATGAGCAGAAAAAACGTTTTGACGAGCTAAAAAAAAGCCCCGAGACACGGTGGCGCGTTAATGAAGAGGATTTATTGCAAAACAAAGAATATGATGCATATCTAAAATATTTTGAAAACATGATTATTCAAAGCAATACGGGCGTAAGCAACTGGTCCGTCATCGAAGCAAACAATAAAAATTACGCTACGCTTAAAATATATAAAGTTATTATAAACAAGATAGAGGAAGAAATAAACAGAATTCAAGGCGTTCAAACCGTTGAACAGCAGGAACGCTTGGCGCCTGTTACGCCGCCGGAGGTTTCTATACTGAGCTCAATTGATCTGAGCAAAACTATTTCAAAGGATGATTATAACGATAAGCTTGCATTTTATCAAAGCAAAATGTCTCAGCTGGGATTTAAGCTTTATTCCAAGCGACGTTCCGTCGTTATGGTATATGAGGGCTGGGATGCTTCTGGCAAGGGAGGCAACATTAAACGTATGACTCAGGAACTTGACCCGAGGGGATATGAGGTGGTTCCGATTTCTGCTCCAACATCGGACGAGCTTAACCATCATTATCTATGGCGTTTTTGGAATAAAATGCCGAAAGATGGCCACTTTGGGATATTTGACAGGTCTTGGTATGGCAGGGTGATGGTTGAAAGAATAGAGGGGTTTTGCTCTCAGGAGGAATGGCAAAGGGCGTATAAAGAAATAAATGATATGGAAAAACACCTTAGCAACCACGGCGTTATAATCTTCAAATTTTGGCTGCATATCGACAAAGAGGAGCAGCTCAGGCGCTTTAAAATGCGGGAGGATAATCCGCTTAAGCAATATAAAATAACTGAAGAGGATTGGCGAAACCGCGAAAAATGGGACGAATATGAAAAAGCTATTGATGAAATGCTTTTCAGAACGACGACTGAACATGCGCCATGGCTTATAGTTGAATCTAATGACAAGAAATATGCGCGTATTAAAACTATCAAATATGTTGTTGAGACGCTTGAGAAACTTCTGGAATAAAGACATAACACAACGGAGAATATACATTATGATAAACGAGAACGCTAAGATTTATAGGAGAAGATTTATACCAAATGAAAAGATTCTTTTAAAAGATGATGAAGTCATTTATATTGATGACAGTATTATTGTAACAAAATGGAAAGCTTTGCGGCCCAGACGTGATTTTGACCATGGATGTTCGTGTTATTATCTCAATAAGGGCATAAAAATCAGCAAGTTCTATACTGTATCCGGAAAATTGTTATATTATTATTGTGATATTATAGAAACTTTGCGTAATGAAGAAGAAAACGCATATGTTTTTAATGATTTGCTGGCGGATGTTGTTATTTATGAAGATGGCTTTGTTAAAGTTTTAGACATTGGGGAGATTGCTCACGCGATGGATAAAAGGCTTATAACAATCCAACAGGCAAAGAAATCTCTTGCCACTTTGGACGAGCTGTTGAATATAGTATATTCCGGACGGCTTAAGCAATTGACATGTGTTTTTGACAAATACAGCTTATAGGTGAGACAAATGGAGGATTCTACTGCAAAATCCAATGAAATTGAATATGAGAATATAAAGAGCAAAAGTGTTCATTCCGGCCACAGACAAAGGCTTAGAGAGAAATATATGCATAACGGTCTTGAACCCTTTGCTGATCACGAGGTACTGGAGCTATTGCTGTTTTTTGCAATTCCAATGAGGGATACAAATGAGCTGGCACATAGGATGATAAAAGAATTTGGCACGTTATATAACCTCTTTGATTCAAGCCCGCAGGAAATTTCCCGCAGATGTAAAGTCAGTCTAAGTACTGGCGTTTTGATTTCAATGATTCCGGCTATTTATAAACGGTATGCCGCATCAAAATGGAGCAAGAGACCAGAGCTGGATTCCTCAAAAAAAGCCGGTGAATATGCGATTTCTTTATTTATTGGGGAAACTAATGAGTGCTTTTATATGCTGTGCTTGGATAATCAAAGCAGGCTTATATTTCCGGCTTTAGTAAGCCGTGGGACTATAGATGAGACACAGGTTTATCCACGGCAGATTGTGGAGATGGCGTTAAAATATAACGCAGCCAGCATTATTCTTGTACATAATCATCCAGGCTCGACACTTGCTCCGTCAAAAAATGATATAGATGCAACGAGAAAGATTATGGAAGCTCTCCATCCCATAAATGTCACAGTTGTTGATCACATTATTGTGGCTGGTGTAAAATACTATAGTTTTTCTGAAAAACGGCTTATGAATCTTGTTTATTAAACTGATTCATTCCTCATACCTTTTTATTGGGCTTGCCGTATATAAGATTGAAGTAATGATACATAATATTTGATTGGTGAATTTATTATTGAATTATGAGCATAATAACCATAAGGATGGAGGGAATTTATATGGTAAA
>CAYVCG010000057.1:0-1374 GCA_964449985.1 uncultured Defluviitaleaceae bacterium | reverse complement strand
GGTGACCAATACAACAGGTATAACTAATAAAAACAAGTCCTTGCTTTTTTAAATCCCCCATGTCTATAATAATATAAAGATGTTTATTTTATACGGGGGGAGGAGAGATGAATTATGATTAACAGAAGTGGCGAAGGAGAGAAGTGGCGGTTGCTTGGGTTTATGGCGTTTGCTCATAAGCACTCAGCTGTTAAAAAAATATGTTTTTTTATTTATAAAATGGCTCCTGTCTTTTATCAGTGTTTTTACGCTGTTATAGCTGCTTATTTATTATACTACAGATCAAATAAAGTCGGTTTGTATTTGTTTGTGCCGCTTGTATGTATGCTAACAAGCTATGGCTTGCGGCATATAGTGAAAAAGCAAAGGCCGTATGCCCGATACGGATATATTTTGGATTATGATATAAAGCGAAAAAAAAGCTATTCATTTCCAAGCAACCATTCCACTGCGTCTATGATTATTGCGTATGCCATAGGTTTCGTCAATATATATGCAGGTGGGGTGCTCTTTATTTTTGCTATACTGACGGGCATAAGCAGGGTTTGTTTGGGGATACATTATTTTTCCGATGTATTGGCTGGTTGGGTTTTAAGTACGTTTTTTGCAGTAATCGGTTTTTACATACTGGCGTTTTAAGAGCATTGCCGTTTTTGAGCAATGCTTTTTGATTTAATTATGAATTTTTTGTAAAAATTTGATTTTATCGGATAAAAAATAACAAATTTGGCCAAACTGTTAATGTGTAGTATTACAATGTTTTGGTACAGTAAACTCTTTTTATTCTGCATAAATGCACATGTAACGAGGGGTTTATTTGGCAATAAGTATATATTAATTATATGTTGACAAAAAAGCATCTTGTATGTTATAATTTTTAAATTAATTTGACAGAGGCGGCTTTTTTTGATATACTAAATTTGGTGTAATTTAATAATATTGGCTTTCACCATACTTTTATTACTTCTCATAACACTTAATACGGTTTTTATTTTTAATATTATATATATAAAATAGGAATAAATGTTGTTGAAAGGTGGAGCTGTTATGTTTGTCAGGAAAGACGTTTCTCAAATTAAGACCGATATAACGAATTATATCGGTAGCAAAGTCAAGCTTGAATCAGGGAAAGGCAAACAGAAGCCAATCGTCACTGAAGGGGTTATAGAAAGCGTATACCCCAGCATATTCACAATATTGCTTTATGAAGGATTGGTTCCTAAAAGAAAAGTATCGTACAGTTATACGGATGTTTTGACAAAAACGGTGGAAATAACTATTTGTGATTGATTTTAAAAAATTACTCTCCCTTTTTACCCCCGTAGGACTTTTAAAAACGCCCCGTGGCATTTTCATATGCCCGGGGTTTTTGTT
>CAYVCG010000056.1:9723-14153 GCA_964449985.1 uncultured Defluviitaleaceae bacterium | reverse complement strand
ATATTAACAATTTTCTGCTGAGCTTCTTCAACGTCTGCCTTACGCACAGGACCCATATAATCCATATCTTCTCTTATCATAGCGGCAAGGCGCTTTGAAATATTTGCAAAGATAACGCTCTGAACATCCGGGCTGGAACCTTTGAGTGCAATCGCAAGCTCTCTGTTGTCGATATCTTGGCGCAGGATAGTCTGTATGGAGCGGTTATCCAGCGTAATAATATCTTCAAAGACAAACATTTTCCTCTTGATTTCTTCGGAAAGATCAGCGTCTTCTGTTTCAAGGGTTTCCATAATATTCTTTTCAGTCGTTCTGTCAACAGAATTCAAGATTTCTACAACGGAATCTACGCCGCCAACGGTCGTATAATCTTCCGTCATAAGGTTTGAAAGTTTCTTTTCCAAAGCCTTCTCGATTTCTTTAACAACCTCAGGTGATGTCCTATCCATAATAGCTATTCTCCTTGCAACATCGGCCTGTTTTTCTGGATTTAATTCCGCAAGAATTTGAGCCGCCTGTTGTGGTTTGATATACGATAATATAAGTGCAATGATTTGAGGATGCTCGTGCTGTATAAAATTCAAAATCTGATCCGGATCCGCTTTTCTTATAAAATCGAAAGGACGTGTTTTAAGCGAAACCGTAAGCTTGCTGATAACTTGGAAAGCGCGTTCCTCGCCAAGAGCCTTTTCCAGAACCTGCTTGGCATACGAAATACCGCCCTCGGTAATATATTGCTGCGCAATACAGATTTGATAAAACTCATTAAGCACAGCTTCTTTAACATCAGGCATAACCGAGCTTATGTTGGCTATTTCCAATGTCAGCGCTTCTATTTCTTCTTCTTTTAAGTGTTTGAAGATTTTGGCAGACTTTTCTGGTCCAAGAGTAATGAGCAGAATAGCTGCCTTAGTTTTGCCGGCTATAACATCAACATCTGCCAAATTTATCACTCCCAATCTTCATTAAGCCAATTGCGCAAAAGCTGTGCAACTGCGTCCGGCTTTTCATCAACAAATTTATTAATCTGACGCTTAACTTCAGATTCAAGCCCAAGCTCGATATCCCGAAGTTTTTCTGTTTCGCTTTCCTGTCTTTCGTCCAACTGTGAACTGACAAGCAAGTCTTCAACAGAAAGCTCTGGTTCAATTTCTGTAACTTCATCAGGCTGAGTCTTTCTAAGAAGACCATATGCAAGAAGAAGAATCAACAGAGCAAGTATAACAAGTATCGCGATTTGCTGAATCGCTATCGGCTGAACTTCCTTATCAACAAACACAGGAACGTCATAGCCAACAACAGAAAGGTTATCAATGCCTGTTCCAATTTTTAAAGAAGTTATGAATGCATCATCAACCGCAAACTCAGTAGGCTTGGTTGCAGACTTGAAATCAGTCCAAGTTTGGCCGTTCAACCTATCATTTTGGGTCATGTATGCTTCATCAAAATTAGAGTATCTATACACGAAAACAGCAATGCTGGAGTCTTTGTTTAATACGTTTCCAATCTGGCCTTCTTTAATTTGCTCAACAACATTGTAAATGTAGTTTGCTTCTCTTTCATTGATAGAAGCCGTTGAGGTTCCGCCATCTTGGGTTTGATATCCTGGGGTTTGCTGATTGTTAGCCCCCAAACCAGGCTCTGCGTTAGGGTTGGTGCCCTCTATATTCTGCTTGTTTATTTTTTCAGCATCAACAAGCCCGGAAGCGTTTTCATCGCCTAACGGATTTGAATAAAGCTTTGACTGCTCCTGAATCTTATCCCAGTTAAACGCAAGATTAAAGATCGTATTAGTCTCATCATAAATTGGCCTTGCAGCCTTTTTAATCTGCGTTTCTATAGCGCCTTTCATGAGCATCTCGGCATCAAACTGGGTTTTTAAACCGCCGTTTGTCTGGATAGCTACGCCGGAAAACAACATATTGTAGTTTTGGTCTGTAATCTCTATGTTTTCTAGCTCAAGATTTTTTACGCTACGTTGAACAAGACGCGCTACTGTTTCCGCCTGACCGGGATCAAGCTGGCCTTCTGTTTCAAGCAAAACACTTGCAGTTGCCTTATTATCCGGAAGGAAAAAGTTTGTATCCCCCGGGATAACAAGCTGAACGTCTGCCCCAATAATACCGTTCATTTTAGATATCATCGTTTCCAGCTCTGTTTGCTTTGCTTTTTTAAGGTTTTCATTTTTTATAATATCAGTGGTGCCCATTGTGCTGTATTCAAGAGCGTCGTAATACGTGAACTTTTTACCGCTGAAAACGTTTTTCGTTTCCAACTGTAATCTTGCGTTACCGACATCCCCTTCTGTAACTTGCAACCCGGTTCCGTTATTTATTATTTGGTTTGGTATATTGGCATCATTAAGAGCGCTTTGAGCGGCCAAAATCGTCATACCGTCTTGGTTATTAATGATTGTATACATCCTTGGCCTAAGAGTTAAATATACCGTGGCACCGAGCACAGCAACAAGCACGGCTGCAATAACTATTATTTTTATTTTTTGGCTTTTTTCAAAGCTCTTCCATTTATCAATCACTTTATTCAGAAATGACTGAATCTTTTCCTGCATTTGCTCACCTCATCCTATGGCACATACATTACCAAAAAATCAAAAGCGCATAAAATACATTTATGCAAACGTTTTATAAAGAAATTCGCATAATTTCTTTGTATGCCTCTAAAATCTTACTTGTAACCTGTACCGTAAAATTAAGTGAAGCGTATGCTTTTTCCTGGGCCAGCATAACAGCAAGCATATCATCGGTCTTGCCTGCTGCATAGTCAAGCTGAACCTTGTCCGCTTCAAGCTGATATGCGTTAGTTTCGGATAATATATTTGAATAAGCGTTAAAAAAGTAGTCAAACGGCTGGGTTATTTCATTATCAGTTATCGTTTTTTGATTAACCCCCGAGTCAATACCAAAAGCTTTTTGCCCCAATTGCAAGCTTATATTTTCAATACTCATTTTATTTCCTCCGTTTTAATTGGTGTAATTCAAAGAAAAAATAATGTTAAATAGTATCAACTCATTACCTGCTTATTTCCAAAGTTTTTGCAATCATGGATTTAGTGCTGTTTATAGCTGTGATGTTAGCTTCATATGAACGGGTCGATGAAATCATGTTAACCATTTCCTCAACGATATTAACGTTTGGCTTGGTTATATATCCTTCAGCGTCAGCATCGGGATGAGATGGCTCAAAAACCCTTGCACCAGGCGTTTGATCCTCAACAATTTTTGTAACCCTGACACCGTTACCCGCGAGAGAATTGCTCATAGCGTCGTTTAAATAAGATGAAAACGGGAGATTATTCCCTCTTTCCTGAAATAAGACCGTTTTTCTTCTGTAAGGGGTTCCGTTTTCGGTTCTTGTAGTATCAACATTTGCTATGTTCTGAGATATAATATCCATTCTTAGTCTTTGCGCCGTCAGACCTGTAGCGCTTATATTCATCGAATTGAAAAAACCCACAAAATAACCTCCAATTTATTAATCATTTTAAGGCTCCGTATGTCAAACTATTTTATGCCTGTTAGTGCAAGATTAATTCTTTTATAGTTATTTATAACACCACTGGCCAACGTGTCATACTTAACGGAGTTTTGATATAAATCGACCATTTCGGCCTCTATATCAACGTTGTTGCCGTCAATTCTATAGCTGTAATTGTTATTCTCCATCCTAATGGTTGGCTTAATATTATCAAACCTAATATCCACAAGTCTTTTATGAGAATCCAACTCTTTTCGCAAGTATTGTTCAAAATCAACTGTTTTTTTCTTAAATCCCGGAACGTCGTTATTAGCAATATTGTTATTTATTATATCGTTACGAACGACTGATGCCTGCATGGCTGAACCGAGCACATCATTTTGAATAAACATATTGTCAAATAGCATAATCAATTCCTCCATTTATAAAGCCGTAAAACAAACTGTAAAAGTTCGTAAGCAAAACAAATAATATAAAATATATAAACGACAAATTAAGCCAATAAGAAATCTAATAAATGCCCTCTATACATATTCGGCATAATTTGGATTTTAAATTAACAATTTCTAATAAATTATTATCGGCTAAATCTATTATGTACAATTTATGAAAAAAACCCAAAAAATTTAAATGTATATTTCAGGAAAAAAATAAAAAAAGCCCAAAAAAAGCAACAAATCGTAACGATTTTAACCCTTCCTTAGGCTCTTTTCTCCATTTAATAGTAATTTATTATAAAACACTATTTTATTCCAATGTCATTTCTATAGTGCATTCGGCTGAAACTAATTTTACCTACACCAGAGTATGATGTCTTTATAGCCTCATCCAGATCGGAGCCTATACCTGTCACACCAAGAACTCTTCCGCCATTTGTAACTGTTATACCGTCCTTTTCCGTTGTTCCGGCATGAAATACGATAACGTTTTCATTC
>CAYVCG010000056.1:5823-9623 GCA_964449985.1 uncultured Defluviitaleaceae bacterium | reverse complement strand
TTCCATACATTCAAGCGCAATATCATTGTTATAAAATCTACTCGGAGAAAACGTTCCCATTCCTCCTGTGTTAAGGCCTTTGTCTCCATCCAGCGCCCTTTTATGATCCTGAGCGCTTACCATAGGAACAATAGTTTTTCCATCGCAAAATGCCAAGATTGAAACCTCTGGGCCTTCAATAAATTCCTCAATAACAACTGTCGTTCCGGATTTTCCAAATTTCTTTGAAATAAACATATCATCAAGAGCTTTTTCGGCTTCCTGCAAAGTGTTACAAATCAACACACCTTTGCCGAGAGCAAGTCCATCAGCCTTGATGACAACCGGCATTTTCTGATTTCTAACATATTCCACAGCTTTATCATAACTTTCAAACACTTCATAAGAAGCTGTCGGAATATTATATTTTTTCATAAGATTTTTTGAAAACGCTTTACTGCCTTCAATCATTGCAGCGTTTTTCCTAGGCCCGAATACTTTTAAACCTTCTGCCTCAAATGCATCAACAATACCTCCAACAAGGGGGTCATCAGGGCCAACGACTGTTAAATCAATCCGTTGCTGCTTTGCAAAATCAATCAAAGCGTCAAAATCTTCCACATTAATATCGGCACACTCTGCGATAGATTTTATACCAAAATTACCCGGAGCGCAAAATATTTTTTCTATTAAAGGGCTTTTTTTTAACTTCCAAATAATGGCGTGTTCTCGCCCACCGCCGCCAATAACTAATACTCTCATATATATGCCCCCTTAACAAAATTTCCTTCTATTAAAAGCTTATTTTCGCAAAACAATTTTACAGCCGCAGGATAAATTATCCATTCTGCTTCCTCCATAACACGTCTTTGAAGCGTTTCGGGTGTATCATCATCATGAACCATAACAGGCTTTTGCAAGATTATGGGGCCACCATCGGTTTCCTCATTAACAAAATGCACAGTAGCCCCTGTGACCTTAACGCCTCTTTTCAGCACGCCTTCATGAACCTTCAAACCATAATAGCCAGTGCCACAAAAAGACGGTATTAGAGACGGATGTATGTTCATTATTTTGCCCTCAAAAGGCCTTATAAATGTTTCCCCAAGAACCACCATAAAGCCTGCCAGCAAAACAAGCCCTATGCCGCATTTGTTTAAATGGGCGACAAGGGCTGATTCGTATTCCTCTTTTGTTGCAAAGTCTTTCTTTTTTATACAAACTGCGTTAATACCATGCTTTTTAGCACGCTCCAAGGCGTATGCATTTGGATTGTTGCTTATAACAGTGGCTATTTCCGCTTTTATATTTCCGTTTTCAACGCTATCTATAATAACTTGAAGATTTGTTCCTCCGCCGGAAACAAGAACGCCTATTTTAAGCATATATCTATACCTTCCCCGCTAACTATTTCCCCGATTATATAAGGGCGTTCCCCAGCGTTTGACAATATATCCATGGCACTTTGAACATTTGCTGAATCAACAGCAAACACCATGCCTATACCCATATTAAACGTGTTATACATGCCTATTCTATCCAAGCCGCCGGTTTTTTCTAAATAATCGAATATAGGTGGAATATCCCAAGAACCGCAGTAGATAACTGCTTTTAAACCCCTAGGAATCATACGAGGTATATTTTCTATGAACCCACCGCCAGTAATATGGCTTATACCTTTGACACTTACCTTGTTAATGAGTTCTAAAACAGGCTTGACGTATATTTTTGTTGGCTTTAAGAGCTCTTCACCCAAAGTCGTCCCTAAAAGCTCAATATATTCATTGACATTGGTTTTAGAAGGACGCAAAACCTTGCGGACAAGTGAATATCCGTTTGAATGAATACCGCTGGATGCAATGCCTATAATAACATCGCCTTCTTTTATCGATTTACCATCAATTATTTTCGGTTTATCCACAACACCAACGGCAAAACCGGCCATGTCATATTCATCCTCCGGATAAAATCCCGGCATCTCCGCAGTTTCCCCACCAATAATTGATGCTCCGGCCATTTTACAGCCGTCCGCAACGCCTTTTACTATATCAGCAATCTTTTCCGGAAAATTCTTTCCGCAGGCAATATAGTCAAGAAAGAATAGCGGTTCTGCGCCGGAACATACTATATCATTTACGCACATAGCAACACAATCTATCCCAACGGTATCATGCTTGTCCATAGCAAAAGCTACGGTTAGCTTTGTTCCCACGCCGTCTGTTCCAGAAACCAAAACAGGCTCAGCCATATGCTTTGCTGCAGCAATAGAAAAAAGCCCGCCAAAACCTCCCAAGTCCGTCAAAACCTCTTTGCGGAATGTGCTTTTTACAGCACCGCGCATAAGCTCTACAGACCTATATCCAGCTTCTACATCTACGCCTGATGCTTTATAGTCGTTATTCATTTGTGTTCCTCCTTAACGTCAAGCGGGTAATTTCCATTAAAACAAGCCGAACAAAATCCGCATTTTGCTCCCACAGGCGTTTTCATAAGGCCCTCGTTACTTATGTAACCCAAGCTGTCCGCCCCGATAAGCTCGGCTATTTTATCAGTAGTCATTCTATTTGCAATCAAAACGTCTTTATCAGGCGTATCCACTCCGTAGTAGCACGGGAATTTAACCGGAGGTGAGCATATACGCATATGAACCTCTTTTGCTCCGCCGATATCTTTCATCATTTGAACTATTTTCTTGCTCGTAGTACCTCTCACGATAGAATCATCCACGAGCACGATTCGTTTACTGCATACTTGCGATCTCAATGCGTTTAGTTTAAGCCCAACAGCCGTTTCACGCATTTCCTGGCTGGGCTGTATAAACGTTCTGCCGATATATCTGTTTTTAATTAGCCCTTCAACATAAGGTATACCAGACGCATTAGCAAAGCCCATAGCAGCAGGCAAGCCCGAATCCGGCACGCCAACAACAACATCAGCATCAGCAGGACATTCCTTAGCAAGAATCCGACCAGCTTCAAATCTGGACTGGTATACACTTGCGCCGTCTATAACGCTGTCTGTTCTGGCTATGTAAACAAACTCGAATATACACATTGCCGTCTTTTCATCGGTTTTTGTATGAACGGATTTTACGCCAGAGCTATCCACGATAACGATCTCACCCGGCATAACATCACGCATAAATTTAGCGCCCACTGTATCCAAAGCTGCGGTTTCCGACGCAAATACATATGAATCTGCAATCATGCCCATACAAAGAGGCTTCATGCCGTGGCTGTCTCTCACGGCTATTATTTTATTCGGTGTCATAACAAGGAATGAATATGAACCCTTGAGCTTTTTCATAATCTTAACAAGGGCATCCTCTGTAGTCCTGTGCTTTATGCGCTCTTTGGATATCATCATAGCTATTGTTTCCGCATCGCTTGTAGTTTGGAACATTGAACCCTCGTTCTCCAGTTCTTCTCTAAGCTCCTGACCATTTAAAAGGCATCCGTTATATGAGATGGACATTTGACCCTTTGAATAACGCATAACAAGCGGCTGAGCATTTTCTCTAAGGTTTTCCTTTGATGTATTATAAGCGCAATGCCCAAGCCCGGCTTTACCGCCTTTAAGATGGTTTATAACAACGTCGTTAAAGATTTCGCTAACCAAGCCCAGTTCTTTAAAATACACGATTTTGCCGCCGTCGTTTATAGATATGCCGGAGCTTTGTTGGCCTCTATGCTGTATGCCGAAAAGGCCGGCATACAACATCTCGGTCGTATCAAAACTGTTATTGTTCCATATTCCAAGCACACCACACTCTTCGTGCAGTTTATCACAAGACATAATTCATTCCTCCAAATTCCAGTTTC
>CAYVCG010000056.1:3435-5723 GCA_964449985.1 uncultured Defluviitaleaceae bacterium | reverse complement strand
CACTCTTCGTGCAGTTTATCACAAGACATAATTCATTCCTCCAAATTCCAGTTTCTAGTTTTCTACTTAACGACAATATTTAAAAGTTTGTTAGGCACAAATATCGTTTTCACAACACTAAAGCCCTCCAACCTTGATTCAACAGCTTTTTTACCTGCTTCCACAACAACATCCTCAGGAGAATCAGCCGGAAGCATAATGGTTTCTCTTGTTTTACCATTTATTTGTATAACGATTGTTTTCTCGTCTTCCTTCATTTTTTCTTCGTCGTATTCTGGAAAGCGTTGGTTAAACACCGTATCACTATGCCCCAAAATTCGCCACATTTCCTCAGCTATATGAGGAGTAAACGGAGAAAGAAGGATGACAATATCGCTAAGAGTTTGCTTGTCCATTCCGTTATATTTCTTTGCCAATTCAACAAGTTTGTTCGTATATTCCATAAATCCACTGACAACAGTGTTAAGGCTCAAGTTGTTCAAACGGGTTGTTATCTCATAAATCATTTTGTTGCGGACTTGAGAAAACTCCTTATTGTCCGGCACAATCTTGTCCTTGTTATCAGTAACGAGCTTCCAAACACGATTTAAGTATCTATGAACGCCCTCTATTCCTTTGTCTTCCCATTCAGAATCCAATTCCGGCGGCCCCATGAAAAGCTCATACATACGAAGGCTATCGCATCCGTATTTTTCGATTATGCCGTCTGGCGAAACACCGTTGCCCTTCGATTTTGCCATTTTTGCGCCATTTTTAACGACCATGCCTTGATTAAACAGCTTTTTAAACGGTTCTTCAAAGCTAACAGCGCCGATGTCATACAAGAACTTTGTATAGAATCTGGAATAAAGCAAATGCAAAACAGCGTGCTCAATACCGCCTACGTAATAGTCAACAGGCAACCATTTTTCCAAAGCTTCCTTAGAAGCCATTTCTTTATTATTATTAACATCCGCATAGCGCAAGAAATACCAAGACGAACCCGCCCATTGTGGCATTGTGTTGGTTTCGCGCTTTGCTGGGGCGCCGCATTCCGGGCAAGTTGTATTAACCCAATCCGTAATAGCCGAAAGTGGGGATTCTCCGGTGTCTGTAGGCTGATAACGCTCAACCTTAGGCAACGTTACAGGCAATTGATCTTCCGGAACTGGCACAACGCCGCATTTATCACAATGAATAAGCGGGATAGGCTCTCCCCAATAACGCTGTCTGGAAAATACCCAGTCACGCAGTTTATAGTTAACAGTCTTTTTGCCGATGCCTTTATTCTGCAAATAATCGGCTATTTCGTTTTTAGCTGCTTCGGATTTAATACCATCAAAATCGCCGGAATTTATCATAACGCCCTCGTCTTCATAAGCTTCTTCTAAGATGCCGGGGGCTTGTCCTTCTTTAATAATAACCTGAATAATAGGCAAATCAAATTTTTTCGCAAAATCAAAGTCACGCTGGTCATGAGCAGGAACGCACATAATAGCGCCTGTTCCATAATCAGCAAGAACATAATCAGAAACCCAAATTTGAAGCAGCGCACCATTAACAGGATTAACGCCGTAACGACCTGTGAATACGCCCGTTTTATCCTTTGCTGCCATTCTGTCTACCGATGATTTCATGCTGGCTTCGTAGCAATATTTCTCAATAGCTTCTTTTTGTTCCTCTGTTACTATATCTTTTAAAATAGCATGTTCGGGAGAAAGCACGATAAAAGTCGCCCCAAATAGCGTATCCGGGCGGGTTGTATATACCTTTATGCTTTTATCAGTTCCGCTAACCTCAAAATCGATTTCAGCACCATAGCTTTTGCCTATCCAGTCGGACTGCATTTTTTTAACCTTTTCAGGCCAATCCAGATCTTTTAGATCGTCAAGTAAACGCTCTGCATAAGCGGTTATTTTAAGCATCCATTGGCGAAGCATTTTCTTTGTTACAGGAGAACCACAACGGTCACATTCGCCATTCGTTGCTTCCTCATTAGCCAGAACAACTTTACAGTTAGAACACCAGTTAAGCGGCATCTCTTTTTCATAGGCCAACCCTTTTTTAAACATCTGAACAAAAATCCATTGAGTCCATTTATAATAATTGGGATCAGTCGTGTTTATTTCCTTGCTCCAGTCATAAACCGTGCTTATCTCTTTCAACTGACGTTTGAAATTTATAATACTGTCATTAGTTGCATCTTCCGGATGTATCCCTTGTTTAATTGCGTAATTTTCTGCGGGAAGCCCGAATGCATCCCATCCCATAGGATGCAAAACATGAAATCCCTGCAGGATTTTATAACG
>CAYVCG010000056.1:0-3335 GCA_964449985.1 uncultured Defluviitaleaceae bacterium | reverse complement strand
CCTAAGCCTTTTCCTTAGCTCTATATTCATGAACCTGAATACCCTCGTATTTTTTAAAGTCTTTCTTAAAACGCCTAATATCTTTATACCCAACCTGCACGGAAATGATTTCGTCTGTTTCGTCAGTCTCTCTGATAAGCTTTTTGGCATGTGCTATTTTTAGCTCTGCAATATATTCATGTATTCTTTTATTCCGTTTTTCATAGAAAGCGTTTGATAAAAATTCCGGCGTTGTATTTGCTCTAAGTGCTATATCAAAAATAGTAATATCTTTATTATAGTTTTCATTTATATATTCAACAGCAAGATTAACAACCTCGTTCTTATTATCATTACGTAGCTCCAAAACATGATCGCAAAACTTTTTCAAGCATTCTGCCAAGTATTTTCTTGCTTCATCAATCGTCTTTATCTCAATAATGTCTTTAGTAGGGAAATAGTGCATAAACTGGTTTCCCATCAATATGTTTTGCTCGCTGGCGTATCGGTTTATAGAAATAACAATATTCATAACTATCTTTGAAACAAGATTGTCCGGCAGCCCGCCGCTTTTCTCAAGAGCGCTAAACAGTTGATCCAAAAGAGAAACGCAATAATCATACTCTCCGATAACAGCCGAATAAACAAGATATGATTCTTTTAATACAGGGTATCTGTATGTTATATTGTTCATCGGTTCTACGTAATGTATAGGGATAACTGTGTTATAGCCTATATAGCTTCTGTATCTTAGCGCTGCCTCAGCCTCACGGTATGAAACGCATATATCCGTTGGGGAAGTATATTTCCTTCCCATACCTATCGTTACCTCTTGATTTGTCACCCTTACGGTTTCGGTCTTTATCTCATCACCCAAGGCAATACTATCTTCAAGGCTAATGGACTTCCCTAGGATTATAACAAGCTCGTTTAAATTATTGATAAACGAAACACCATTGTTTAAATTTTTAAGCTTTTCATTTATAATAGTGGCTATTTTAAAGACAAGCAAATGCTTTTCCTGTTCTTCCAGCGTTAGGGCTATCTTTTTAAAATGGTCTATCTTAACTATCATAGCCATATAATCGGGCGAAAGGTTTAAATTGAAATAAGCAATACTGGAATTAATCTCAAATTCGCTGGTCAGGTTGCCATTTATCAGATTAGCCAAAAATCTGTCTCTAAACATCGGTATGTTTGCTTTGTATTTTTTCACCAGCGTTTCCTGGGTTAGCTTTTTGTTTTCAATAGCACTGAACACGTCATTTGCGCGCCTTAGGCACCGCTCTAAATCAGTAGGCTTTACAGGGCGGTATATATAATCTATAACGCCGAACTCCATAACCCTTTGTATATACTCCGCATCGTTGTATGAACCGTATATAATAAATCTTATATCCGGGAAAAATTCACTCACTTCTCTTATCGTTTGATAGGAAAGTGCACCAAAAAACCGAATATCCGCCAATATAAGGTTCGGCATATGTTCTCGAACCCGCTCCCTAAAATCCAAGGCGGAATTAAGCCCAGCCACCACCTTAATATCAGGGAAAGCAAGCCTTATATATGTTCTAAAATTCTTAATGTTTTCAGGATCAGAGTCTGCTAACAAAACTTTTAATTTTAACATGGTTTCTCTTCCTTTTTCATTTTCCCGGTATGCAAATACCATCCAATGTGTTATTATAATATAAAATATCAATTTTTACAAAGAAAATTTTTTGGGGTTGACAAAATGATTAAAAATAATTCAAACGGTTTTGAGCCGTTTATGGCCGATTATGTTCAAAAAAAGGTTCAGGCAGCAACATTTTTGCTTATAGACACCGTTATAGCACTATTTGACGATAGCCTTATGCCTGATTGTCTCGTTGGAAACGAGGAAATAACCGCTCTAAAACAATATATTCTTGATACGACGCTTAGCCTTGATGAAATCGCAGAATACGAGCCAGAGAGAACTGATGTCTTTATTAAAGATATGCTTAATCGAAAAAGCAGGCTTATAGAAATCGGCAAAAGCGGATATACGTATTCATATGCTAACAATTTAACAAAAGCGTTAACAGGGCATTATGGCAGGCTGCTGTTCTTAAACCTTGATACAAGTAACAAAAATAGGCCTATTAATACATCGGCTTTTTTTAGTGATTGCATGAAATATATAAAAAAAGAAAACGGATTTGTTGAACCTGAACGAAAAGCAGATGTCATATCGTGCTTTCCTGTCAGAATGACCAAACAAAGGTATGCGGACCATGTTAAAACAGGTTTATATCAGTTGATGAAGAACTTTCCTGTGGTTGATTGCGCAGGATTTATTGAAATAATGTGCCTCAAATTTTATCCTTTTGATGTTGACTGCTATGGTCATTATTTTACACATATTAAAGATAATATAAACCGCATTTTCAACTCCCAGTTTGAAAATTTTGACACTGAGCAGTTCCAAAAAAGTTGGGACGAGCTAGATGCCATATCAGACGAAATTAATAGCTTGATTAATTATTTTGAACTTATGTATGATGCTCTTGTATTCCTGCCTATAATACTAAACTTTGCACCAGGGTTTGATTTTATAACCGGTGATAATATGCTTTATAAAGATACGTTCTTTGCCTTTAAAGAAAATTTCGATAAAGAAGATTTTGAAGCTATAGAAGACAGGTTTTCAAGCACCCTTAACGATATTACAGACAACCTGACGGATGAATGCCTCCAAGCTGAAAAAATGATTGAAGATATGCTTGATAAAGATGAAAACTCTTCAACCCTTAATCCCGATTTTGTTAACGTATATGAAATAATAAAAAGACTTTATAAGGAAAACCTTCTGTCTTTATGTTTCCCTCTAAGCCAGAATAATCCTGATTTCGTGCCTAAAACATATTACGATTCGGTCGAAAAAAGCATAGATGCCCTTATTGAATATATCAACAAATCAATGACAAGCCTAAGCAACTCACGCCAAAAGATCATAAAGCAATTTTTCCTCGAGATTGCCCCGTGCTTCATGGATGATGAAGAGTTTTTGAAATATCTGCAATATTCGTTTGACGAAACGTCTGCATACCATGCAAAATTAATGATTGTTGATAGCATTGGTAGAATGTTTAATGAAAAAGGCTTTATAGACACAACAGAAGAGCAGCATAGCCATCATCATGCGCACGATCATTCGCACCACCATCATGACCATGATTGTGACTGCGGGCATCATCATTAATTCATATTTATGAAAACAAAAAAGAAGAACAACCGTTCTTCAGCTTTTAAGACTTTGGGGAGGCTTGATTATAAGCCCCCCTATTTATTTTCAAGCGTCATAATGCCTTGTCATTAAGTATATTAAGCTC
>CAYVCG010000055.1:0-14154 GCA_964449985.1 uncultured Defluviitaleaceae bacterium | reverse complement strand
CGTTGTTTATACGCATTTTTAGGGCTGATGCCACAAAAAACACCTCATTTCTTATATAAAAAACACTATATATAACTATTGTGTATTATAACATATCTTGGCTAACTAAGCAAGATAACCACACCCAAACACAACACCCTAATGCCGACTTATACGTCAAAAACCCTATAAAATTAATGCAATAATAACATATATTATTCTTGACACACGTGTAAAAAAGTAATAAAATGTATAAGTAATTGCATAATTGCTTAATTTTGCACATTGATAACTAAATAAGGAGGTGTTTAACCTGGATAATATTATTTTTGTTGCTATCGGAATTATTATCGGAGCTATAATTGGCTGTTTTATCGGCATTATTTATAGAAAACGCGTCGCTGAGGCAAAGATTGGTTCAGCAGAAAAACAAGCAATTGTTGTTGTTGAAGATGCAATGCGCGAGGCCGAGGCTAAGAAAAAAGAAATTCTTTTAGAAGCCAAGGAAGAAAGCATCAGAACTAAAAACGAAGCCGAAAAAGAGGCAAAAGAACGTAGAAATGAAATTCAGCGCTTAGAGCGAAGGTTGCTCCAAAAAGAAGAAGCATTAGACAGAAAAAGCGATTCCTTCGAAAAAAAGGAAGAGGTTTTGCAAAAGAAACTAGAAGCTTTGGAAGTGCAAAAAGCTAACATAACGAAAATCCAGGCGAAACAAAATGAAGAACTTGAAAGAATATCCGGTTTAACGTCGGAGCAGGCAAAAGAATATTTACTCGCAACTATTGAAAACGACGTTAAGCACGAAGCGGCCATTATGATTAAAGAAATTGAATCAAAGGCCAAACAAGAAGCTGACAAACGGTCTAAAGACATTTTAGCGACGGCCATACAGCGCTGCTCGGTTGACCATGTTGCGGAAACCAGCGTGTCTGTTGTAACTTTGCCAAACGATGAAATGAAAGGTCGCATTATCGGCAGAGAAGGCAGAAATATCAGAACTTTGGAATCACTTACAGGTATAGACTTAATCATTGATGATACTCCAGAAGCGGTTATTTTATCAGGATTTGATCCTATTAGGCGCGAAATTGCACGGGTTGCCCTTGAGAAATTAATTATAGACGGGCGTGTCCACCCTGCAAGGATAGAAGAAATGGTAGAAAAAGCTAAAAAAGAGGTAGAAGCAATGATTCGAGAAGAAGGCGAAGCCGCATCTTATGAGACAGGCGTGCATGGTCTTCACCCAGAAATTATCCGTTTATTGGGTAAAATGAAATTCAGGACAAGCTATGGTCAAAATGTTTTAAAACACTCTATTGAAGTATCGCATTTAAGCGGTCTTCTTGCCGGCGAGCTTGGTATAGATGTTACCCTTGCAAAGCGTGCCGGATTGCTTCATGATATAGGAAAATCTGTGGATCACGAGCAAGAGGGCTCTCATGTTACATTGGGCGCCGCTTTATTAAAGAAGTATCGTGAATCCGACATAATTATAAATGCTGTCGAGGCGCATCACGGCGATGTCGAACCGACAAACATTATCTCCGTCATCGTCCAAGCTGCGGATGCTATTTCTGCCGCAAGGCCGGGCGCAAGGCGCGAGACCCTTGAATCATATATAAAACGCCTGCAAAAGCTTGAGGCTATTGCTGATTCATTTAAAGGCGTCGAAAAATCCTTTGCTATTCAGGCAGGGCGTGAGCTTAGAATCGTCATTATCCCTGAAGAGGTTGACGATGCGTCTATCGTTGTTCTTGCGCGCGAAGTCGCTAAGAGGATCGAGACCGAGCTGGAATACCCAGGCCAAATTAAAATAAATGTTATTAGAGAAACAAGGGCTGTTGAATATGCAAAATAATGTGTAAAAAAATAACATGGCAAACGTCATACAAAAGGCTGTCGATATTTATTTATCGGGAGCCTTTTATTTTGAAAAATTTATCTATATAAATTGGGAGGTCACCATGAAAAATAACATCAAAAGACTAGTAATAGGCTTAATTATTGGCAGTTCAATCGGGATCACTACTATTTTTGCTTCTGGAGTCATAAAATCTGCTGTCTTCACTAATTCAAAAATTTATTTAAACAATAAGAATATACCTATATCCAACTCCCTAGCATCAATTGTTAAAGAAGGAAGCTCTGGCGCTCTAACTTATGCACCTGTCCGAGAGCTTTTAGAGAATATGGGATATAATGTTAATTGGGATAGTTCTGACAGCTCTATCCGTTTATCCCCTAAGGTTATCTCATCAATTGATGAGTTTAATAGCCAAACATTCCCTCTTGTTTCTGCAATTTATGAAGAAGATGCCTATTTATATGCAGTGGGTTTTAATCAATCCGTTTTGAAATACAGCGGTATTTCAAAGGCTTTTGATTGGATTTGGACAACTCCGAGATTCGTGCTACCCAGAATGCAGGCCTTTGACTATGATAAAAACGGCGAGAAGGAATTGGCTGTTTCATTAAATATAGGTTCTGGAACAGGCATAGGCATAGACGAGCTTCACATTGTTAAGGCAAAAGATAATGATCTTATAGATTATAAGTTTATCCCGGAAGACTATATAAAACAAATTTCCGATAATGTATCATACAAAGTTATTAATAACAATGGCAAAATGCTTGTAAATCTATTAGCTAATAAAGTCAACACAAGTATTGACATAACAGATTATGCAAAGGAAATTTCTGCCGCTTTGTCAGATATAGAATTTACCTATGGAAACATTATCGAATTCAACCCAAAAGAAGATGGCAAAATCGAAATGAAAGCAGGCTTGGGGATAGCCACAGAAAAGCATCCAGACCCATTCTATCTAGCAGAATTACAAGCAAATATTACTTTTGCCAACGATAAATTCATGCTTTCTGATATTAAAATAACTGCGAATTAATTCCGCTTATCATACGGTAAACAAAAAAGGATACCTAGTAGGCATCCTTTCAGACTGTCGACAATAAATCAATTGAACAATACTGACGCGCAATGCGCGCCCCTACACAAACCCCGGTTTTATCCCGTTTGTAGAGTGGACATTGGCCGTCCTGCGAATTAATCCCGCTTATTATACGGTAAATAAAAAAGGATACCTCAGTAGGCATCCTTTCAGACTGTTGACAATAAATCAATTGAACAATACTGACGCGCAATGCGCGCCCCTACACAAACCCCGGTTTTATCCCGTTTGTAGAGTGGACATTGGCCGTCCGTTAAAAAATTTAGTTTTAAAAGGATACCCCAGTAGGCATCCTTTTTTTGTTTTAACTGATATGAAATTAGTCATACCATTTTAATGGCTATTTTGTAGTTGATAACTCCCAAACTTCTGTGTTACAAATCGTCTGACCTGGAATAACCGGCTGTTCTATGCCATATGTTTCCATCTCTGCCATCCAGTTATCTTGCCCGACAAATACAGCGATGTTGCAGCCGTCCAACGGATAGTTGCCATTAGGTATATACTCGGAATATTTAGAGAAAACAAGCCCCTTATCTTCCCAAACAGCATATACCTTGCCTTGCGGCGCCTTAACACAGCGTTTTGTTACCCTTCCTTCCGGAACAACTGTCATTTCCGTCTCAGTAAAGGTCACTTGCGGATCGTTGATTAAAACGGTGTTCCCTGCGAACTTTCTAGGAATAACAATCTTAACAATATCCCACGAAACATCCTCCCCAAGAGGCACAACCATCTTTTTGCCCTCCGGCTCAATACATGTCGGAGACCAAACCCCGCCGGAATATATCATCGGGCCATGATTGGTAATAAAGTTCGTGACGGAAAAGCTGTTGTCAGACAAAACTTCAACCTTCATACCACGGCTTATACTAAACAACTTGTTTGGCGGCGATGTTACAGTAACAACATTGCCTTCTATGCAGACATCGCAAGGATCATTATCAGCCATATAAGCGTCTATCGATTCGTCTGCGAACGGGCGGGTTATCCAAACCCTATGCCCGCCATGAAGCTTCCAGTCGCCAGAGCAAATAGCATCCTTATCCCAATACAGGAAATTGTCCTCTTTTGAACCAAAATATGCGATACGAGGGCCACAGCCTGTTATAATAACAAGGCGTGCGACATTCGTTGTTATTTCCACAGAATCAAAGCCATCAAAACTTATTTTACGAATATCCACGAAAACACCTCCTATAAGGCAAGCGTATAAATCGCTTTAACATCCTCCTTGGTTATCGGCGGGCATGAAGCAAGCAATCCGTCCGCCCCAAAACTGACTTTGACAACATCATCAACCAACATATCAATATCCTCAGCTGTAGCGCCGAATTGAGAAATCCTTGTCTGAACGCCCAAGCTTTCCACCAATGTTTCAAAATCTGCAATCGCTCCATGCAAGTCTTTTCCAAATAGTCTTTCTGCAAACTGGGCATACCTTATGTTATTTTCACGGTTTTCATAGAATTTAAGCCAAGCTATCATCATAACAGCGAGCGTCGCGCCATGGGTTGCATTATATCTTGCGCCCAAAACATGACCCATCTGATGCATTGGCGCCCAGCCATATGTACCGGACAATACCCAACCATTAAGAGCTATAGCAGAAGCCCATTGCATAATACCGCGAAGCTGAACATCTCCGGGGTTTTCCATAACTTTTGTAACGTTATCAAGAACAGTTCTAACCAAACCTTCCTGCAATCTATCCTGTAAATCAAGGTTTACATCAGGGCTACCGTTAAAATAGCCTTCAAGAGTATGTGCAATTGTATCAAGCGCAGCACAAGCCGTTTGATATGGCGGAAGCGTTTTTGAAAGCGACGGATCAACAATCGCTGCCTTCGGATAAAGTACCGGCGCCCAAACATATGATTTTCTAACTGTAGCCTCGTCTGTAATAACCGCAGTGCCGTTCATTTCGCTGCCTGTTGCTGGAAGCGTTGGAACCATAACCGTTGGCAATGCATCTGTTGGGGGAACTGTGCTTCCGTCGCTATGGCTAAAGCTTACCATTGTGCATATATCAGGATTGGGGTATTTTACGCCTGCGGCTATAACCTTAGCGCAATCCATAACGCTTCCGCCGCCAACACCAATAATAACATCGGCTCCAAAAGCCTTCGCCTGCTCTATACCCAATTTTGCCTGAGCAATTGTAGGATTTGCGGTAATACCAAAATAGTCCTGCGCTTCAATACCGCTTGTTTTAAGACTTTCATGAATGACTTCAAATAAATTTCCGTAAAAGCTTGTGTCAGTATAAGAAACTATTAATGCCTTTTTGCCATACTCAGA
The DNA here is from genome assembly GCA_964449985.1 of uncultured Defluviitaleaceae bacterium. Taxonomy (GTDB): domain Bacteria; phylum Bacillota; class Clostridia; order Lachnospirales; family WRAX01; genus CAYVCG01. The sequence goes on along the minus strand of CAYVCG010000055.1, from coordinate 8,908 downwards.
AACAACTGCTCCAATGCTGCTTAAAACACCTTCTCCAAAAACTACGCGGACGGGATTGTAAAAATCAAAATTATTCATACCTTAATCTTCCTACCTTTCCACTGATCTTTTTACGTGAGAAACTTACGACAACAACACCAATGACCAACAACATACCTTTGATGATTTGGCCCGCAGCAAAGCCCCAGCCAAGCATCGTCATACCATTAACCAAAACAGCAAGCATCAAAGCACCGAAAAATGTTCCAACAACGTTGGTTTTTCCAAGCTTTAATACCATTGCACCCAAGAAAACAACTGTGAAACCATCTAAGAAGAACGAAGATCCCATTTTTGGCTGGCCAGAACCATATACGGTGAAAACCATAATAACGCCACCAAGCGCAGCAAAAAGCGCTGATGTAATAAAAATCGAGAACAATATGGAATTCTGCTTGATTCCTGCTTCTTTAACAGCCTGGCGGTTTTCACGCATGGCATAGATATATTGCCCGTATTTTGTTCTTTCTTGAAGCAAAACCAAGATTACATAAAGCACAACCGTAATAATAAACACCATCGGTATGCCTAAAACAGTTGTATTAATAACCGAATAAAACCATGTTGATTTAATACCCGGCAAAGGCAACGGCATACCCTGATAAATAATAGCAGCAATAGACTTTGCTACAGTAGAAACCGCTATTGTTGCTATAAGTGAATGAAAATTAAATCTTACAACCAGAATACTTGTTAATACGCCGAAAGCAGCACCTACAAGAAGTGAAACTAAAATGGAAATTTCTAAGGAGATACCCGTGTGAAACATAATAGCGAACACCATGCTCGCACAAGCGGCAACTTCCGGAAACGAACAGTCCATCTCATTTGCGCCGATAACCCATGTTACACCCAAAACCATAATAGCCATTGCGCTGGCCTGCGCAAGAATATTCATAAGGTTGCCGACATCAAAGAAATATGATCCAATATTAACACCAAAGAAAACCACAGTTACAGCCAAAATCCAGAACAATGAAAATTCCGGCCTAAAAATCTTTTTTAAAACATCTAAAACCGATTTCATTGCGCATCCCCCCTAACCTTTTTCATTTTGCCAAAAGCTTTAAGCCTTTCGGAAAGCTCGAACTTGGAAAGGAGTATTGCAAGGATAAGAACGAATGCGATAACAAGGTCCGCATAATAATACGGAATGTTTATTACGATAAATCCACTGGTCATAACAGTTGTAAACAATGCACCAAGGAATGTTCCTATAACGCAGGGTCTTCTGAATATAGACCAGCCTATGTATATTGATGAGAATGACGGCATAAGCAGGTTCAAACCGATTTTAACGTTACCATTGCCTTGGGCTGCCGTGGATATCATAGCAGATACCGCTGCCAACACAGAACTGATAACAAATGCCGCTATAATGATTTTGTTAACGTCTACACCGGAGAAGAATCCCGCTTTTTTATTTGCGCCAACAGCGTAAAACTCACGCCCCAGCTTGGATTGCTCCAAAACGATATATGCCGCTATAAACAGCACGCCCATTATATAAATCGGCAACGGCACGCCTAAAATCTGGAATTCGCTTAGATTTCTGATGCCGCATGTCATGAAATTATCAAATATAAACGTACCATCGGAGAAGATATACGCTGCTCCAAACGCTATAGAACCGATAGCTATCGTTGAAATAATATCCGGCAGCTTATAATGCCCAACGGCTATACCGGAGACCATACCCCAGAAGAAACCAGCCACAAGGCCACCCAAAATCGCAATAACCGGGTTCAAGCCGATTTGAATCAAATACGCCATAAACATGGCGGAAAAACAACAGCTCATATAAAATGATATATCCGAATGGCCTATTATAATAACAAACGTCAGCCCCAAAGCAGCAATAGCTATAGTGGATACAGTTTTTAACATGTTTATAATATTTTCAGAACTTAAAAATGATTTATTAAGCGATTGGAAGGTAATAGCAACAACCGCAAATAAAACAATAAAAATTATGATAGAAAAGGCTTCATCACTTATTCTTTTTTTACCCGTTGCCATTAAGCCATTCCTCCCTTTTCTCTGCCTTCGGAAACCGCAGCCACAAGCATTTCCTTGAGGTTAGTATCCTCAGCATTTTTTTCGAGCGTTGCCTTGCCTTTATGTATAACCATAAGCCTATCTGCATTGCCCAGTATTTCTTCCGGGTCTGAGGATATGATCAAAACAGCTGCGTCTTTCGAAAGCTGACGCATTGTGTCATAAATAGCAAACTTCGCGCCAACGTCAACACCGACAGTTGGTTCTGTGAAGATATAAATCTCGGCCTGTGTAAACAAGCCTTTTCCGATAACGACCTTTTGCTGGTTTCCTCCGGAAAGCTCCTGAACCTTTTTACCGATTGTAGTTGTGGCTATCGAAAGCTTGTCAACAAGCTTTTTGGATTCCTCAGCCTCTACGTTATGGCGTATTAGCCCAAAATTGTTTAAAATTCTGCTCATTTTGGCTATTGTAAGATTCGTGGATATAGGAAGAGAGCCTATTTGGCCTTCAGACTTTCTATCCCCTGGGACAAGGAAAATACCGTTTTCTATAGCCGTTTTAACACTGCGCAAATCAATCTTTTTGCCATGCTTTTTTATTTCTCCATCTGTCGAATCCATAGCACCGTAACAAATCTTTGAGATTTCATCTATGCCAGAGCCGACAAGCCCGAATATTCCATATATCTGGCCTTTTTTTAGGCTAAAGCTTATATTTTCAAACTTGCCCGAAAGGGAAAGCTTCTCCACTTCAAACACAGTTTCCCCGTTCATATCCGCTATTTTTTCCGGATAGAGTGATTCCAGCTTTTCACCGAGCATAAGCTCTGCTATGTAGCTTGGGTCAACCTGTTGATTAATAACAGGCACTTCCGCCACATCCTTGCCATTTCTGAAAACAGTGAATCTGTCGCAAATTTGGCTAACTTCGTCCAAGTGGTGCGTTATATAAATTATTGAAACTCCTTTTTTCTTCAGTATTTTTAATACATCAAAAAGGATATGTTTTTCTTTTTCAGTTAGAATTGATGTTGGTTCATCAAGAATTAATATACTACATTGCTTTGAAAGCGCTCTCAAAACTGCAATTATTTCACGTTCAATAGCGCTTAATTCATAAACATGTTTGTCAATATCAATGTCAAGCGGATATTGCTTTAATAATTCCAGCGCCATTTTGCGCATTTCTCTTCTGTTAAGGCCTGTAAAAATACCTTTTTTTTCACTTTCGCTTCCAAGATAAATGTTTTCATAGCCCGTAAAACTTTCCACCATTTGCGGATCTTGGTAAACTGTCGAAATACCGGCGGCTATAGCATCCTGAGGATTGTTGATTTTGGCAGGTTGTCCATTGATTCGAATCTCTCCGCCATCCCTTATATAAACGCCAGACAGAACTTTAATCAACGTTGACTTTCCTGCGCCGTTTATGCCCAAAAGAGCATGAACCTCACCATGCCGCAAACTAAAATTCGCGCCATTTAACGCTTTTAAAGAAAGAAATTCTTTATCAATGTTTCTCATTTCCAAATGGAACTCTCCCATTTTGAAAACCTCCCCGGATTAATATAAACCGGGAGCATTATAACAATACTCCCGGCCAATTTTATAACTAATAAATCCACCCGAAATAATAATCATCATTCTTTATTAAAAACGACGATCTGCCCCATTTTAAGCCAGGCTTTTCGTTTTAACTACTTGCCATTTTATAAGCGCGCGCCACGCTTTGTATAATAAAAATAATTAATATTGATTCAGGCGTTATTAGTTATATTAGATTTCTGCTTTCCAACGAGTAGTTTTGTTGTTATCTGCAAGAGCTTTATTGATTTTATCAACATAACCCGGCAGGTCATAATCGCATACTAAATCCCATACAGTTATTCCATCAACTGTATAATCTTTTATTTCATAAGCTTCTCTGATCATATCCCCAGTTATACCAAAGCCAGGAGCCATAACGATACGTGGAACACGGTTTCCGCCTTGGAAATCCATAGCATAGTTAACAAGCATTTCTGGCATTGAATAAACAGATTCGCCAACTGTCATAACAAATTGATCTGGGTAAGCTGCCATCTTTTCGAAACATTGTCTTCCACCGTCAGAACCAGTGTAGATGATTTCTGGTCTTGCTGTTGCAGTTGCTTCAAGGCCTTCAAATACAGCGCCGTCCCATGCACACCAAATAGCTTTTAATTTCTTATCTGGGTCAGATGAAAGGAATGTGTCTACAGCGTTACGAGGAGTAACCTGTCCTGTTGAGTCCCAAGACCAAGTCTTTTTAACTTTGATTCTTGAATATTGTGGCAATGAAAGAACGTACTTAGCTCCGTGACCACGAGCATCCCAACCTTCGTTGGACGGAAGGTCGATCATAGCGATTTCGATATCATCATTACCTGGGTATTTTTCCAAAAGTTTGTCAGCAAGTAATTGCATTGTGAACATACCGCCTGCATAGTTGTCAAACGCAACTGTTGAAACTACAGAAGCGCCAGGAACGAAACCGTCTGAGCAGTATACGTTAATACCAGCGTCAGCAGCTTTTTTAACAGCGTCAGCGATACCAACAGGATCGGACGGAGTGATAAATAATGCTTTTGGTTTTTTAGCAATGATTGCGTTGATTTGTTCAGATTGTTTCTTTGCATCATAGTTTGCATCAACTATTGAATAATCAGTAATGCCAAATCTCTTGAAAGCATCTTCGAAAGATTGTCTTTGTCTTTGGCCAGACGGATTTTCCATCCATCCTAATGAAACAGCGTAAGAAGCGGAAGCAGCCTCTTCTACCTGCCCGCCAGCCGGAGTGTCAGGGCCAGCACAAGCTGTTGCGCCGAAGGCAAATGTGAGACATAATAAAATAGAAATCAATTTTTTCATTACTCAATTCCTCCTTAAATATTTGGATTAGGATTAGCAGCCGCATAATGCAGCCACATAAATTATAATTTATGCCAAAGGCATTAAATTCTTAGTTAATATCAGCCATCATATCCCCAATGTCGCAATGCATATCAGAAATTTTTTCAAACACTGGCAAGATTCTTTCGTAATACGCATTGTGTGCTGGGATCGGGGTGATTGATTCCTTAATTTTGATGATGCTTTTAACCTTGTCAAAGCCGCTCCAAAGGCCGGAGCCTACGGCCGCCAAACATGCTGCCCCAAAAGAACCTGCATCTTGGCCCATGTTGCTTTCTGTGATGTTTTTGTTGTAAATGCTGGCGAACAATTGGCGCCAGAATGGACTTTTGCCGCCGCCACCAACTATAAGCATATCCTGAGACAGTACGGTGTTGCATGCAAGCACATCCACCGCTAGGCGAAGATTTAAACACACGCCTTCCAAAACTGCCCTAATAAGATCGTTACGTGTATGCTTTAGATCAAGACCGATAAAAGCGCCACGCAAGTTTTGGCTTCTGTCCAAGCTTGACCCTCCGGCCAAGGCTGGGATAAATAGAAGATTATTAGAACCAACAGGAGAGCTTTCCGCAAGCTTGTTCATAGCGACATAAGCGTCTTCCCCGCCGTCCTTCTCAATTTTCAAAAACTCTTGGCATACGGTGTTGCGCAGCCATTGATACGAGCTTCCTGCCGCAAATATCGCCGTTGCGGAAACGAACTTTTCCGGCACGCAATGGGTAAACACAAAAGGCTTTTTAATCGGCTCTACAATCGGTTTGCCGCTGGAGACCGCAACCCAAGACGATGTTCCTAAAGAGGTATACGCCTCGCCTTCGCCGATACAACCCGCACCAAGCGCCATACACGCATTGTCCACGCCTCCCGATACAACTTTAACCGATTGAGGCAGGCCAAGTTCCTCGGAAGCCTTCGCGGTTAACGTTCCCAAAACATGCGTTGATGGGAAAATCTCTGGCAATTTATCCGCAGGAACACCAGAAGCCGATATAAATTCATCCTTATAGCCCCAATTAACAAGGTCATAAACGCCGCTTCCCGATGCATATGAATAATCCGTTGCTATAACCCCTGTCATTCTAAAATTTATGTAGTCCTTTGTTCCGACAAATTTATAAACATTGTCAAAAACGTCTGGAATATTATCCTTATACCACATCATCTTGAAAACGGAGTATAACGGAGCGGGGAAACCGTTTCCTGTAGTTTCATACCAAGCTGTTTCATCAATCTTTTCGAAAAAGCGTTTTGCCTGAGCATCGGCTCTGCTGTCCGACCATATAGGAACGTTTTCAACGAGCAGATTGCCATCTTTATCCAAAGGTATGGCGCCAAGGCTATGCCCCGCAACAGCAAGAGCAATAATGTCGTTTAAATCCACATCCACTTTAGTAATTAAATTGTTCGTAGAGCGGACAACTACATCCCACCATTCCTTCGGCTTTTGCTCCCTAAAATTATTAAGTGGGTAATATGTATCATAAGGCAAAAAGGAACTGGCTATGGAAACGCCGTTTTCATCGAACAAAGATGCCTTCGTTCCGCCGGTCCCAAGGTCATAAGCAATGATGTATTTCATGCTTTTCACTCCTAACCCTTAGGTTTTAAATCATCATTTACTTAGTAATTAACATTGCTGTTATCCACTGGCTCTAAAGAGCTTATCTCGCCTAATTGAAAGCGAATCTCATCTATTATTTTAAGAGCGGATTTTAAACCGATACCAAATCTGTTGCATCCTGCATCAGTCATCTTTAAAAGAGTGTCCAAGTCCCGAACACCGCCGGCAGCCTTTATAAGAGCGGAATCGCCTATTGTTTTCTTAATAAGCTTTATTGTATCCACAGTTGTAGGTTTGCTTGCCCAGCCGGTTCCTGTTTTGACATATGTAACCCCAGCTTCAACAGCAATAAGGCTTGCACGGGCAATTTCGTCATCCGTAAGATATGCGACCTCTAAAATGGATTTAACAGGCATACCGTTTGCCGTTTCGACAATGGCCTTTATATCATCACGAACGATATCGTATTTGCCTGATTTTAACGCACCAACGTTAATAACCATATCCAATTCTGATACGCCAACACTCATCATTTCTTTAGCAGTGGCGATTTTTATGCTAGTCGTATCCGCGCCGGATGGAAAACCGACAACCCCACCGACCATAACATCTTTAACATCTCTAAGCTTTTCAACCAAGATATGCGTAAAACAAGGCATCGCAAAGGCACAAATAAACTTATGCTTTTTGCAAGCTTCGACAATCTCGTCAATTTCATCAATAGCTACATCTGTTCTAACAGAACTGATATCAATCATTTTGGCAATTTGAGATACAGAAACAACATCCATAGCCAATTTCATTCCCTTCAGGTGCTTTTATTAATTCTATAAATTCAGTATAACGTCATTATGTTCATAAAGCAAGAAAAATCGACAAAAATATACGATTCGTATACTGCAACATAAATTTGCTCATATATTTGTAAATTATGCACAGCATAACAATAATATTCTGCCTTATTACATTATTATGATTTTGCACAAGAGGAGATGTATTGCCTACAGATAAAGAAAAGGCCCTGTTTTCTAAGGTTTAATAACTTATTAACCGTTTATACAGAGCCTTTTTATATCAATATTTCGTTCTTCCAGCCATATTTACTTCTAATTCGTATTTATCACCAACGATACTCAGCCTGTCACACGAAACAGGTTTTCCGTTTGAATAACAAACGCGGAACATACAGAGTATTGCCGTTCCTATAGGAACATCAAGCATTTCCGCCTCGGTAAAGTCCGCCGTTTTGGCTGATATTCTGTCAGTCGCGCTATCAATATTTATATTATAGTATTCTTCCAAGAATTTATAAAGAGAAGAGAATGTATTAACATAGTTTTGTATGTTGGGGACAAGGTATTTCGGCAAATAATTCCTCATAATAACTATCGGAACACCGTTCGCAAGCTGAATCCTTTGAATCCTGACAACTTCGTCACCTTCTGGGATTTTTAAAACAGACGAGATTTTCGCTGATGCGGGTATAATATCTATATACATATTTCTAGACGTTACGATATAGCCATAGTTGCGCAGCGTTTCAGAAATAGATGTTACAACGTTTAGACCCTGCTTTGTTTTGTTGTCCAAAACCTCAGTGCCCCTGCCCTGCTGGACCTTAACAAGACCTTCTCGCGAGAGCATCTCAATAGCCCGTCTTATTGTCGTTCTGCTGACGCTAAAGCGCTTTTCCAGAAGTGGCTCTGCCGGCAAAAGCTCGCCGATAGTATATTCCCCATCTAATATTTCACGCTTTATTGTATTATAAACCTTTATATAAGCTGGTATCTTATCCACTACGACATCTCCAAACATAACTAATATTTTGCTACTTTTAATAATAACATAGTTATGTTTAATCGTAAAGCATATATGTAAAAAATTTTTGAGCTAAAAAATACCTATGGCAAAGCCGTGCAAAGCACGGCCACGCCTGGTATTCATGGGCCCGGGAAAACCCCGGGCCGACAAACAACTATTTTGTTTTTAACCCCTTACTTAACAACCGTTGTTACGGTGAATGAGAAGCTTGGATATAGATCAGTATATACAACGTTCTTTATAACTACTGTATCGCCGGCCTTTGCATTAACGGTAATCGTTCTTGCAGATGGGGCAAACACATATTCACTTGAAACGCCGTTTACATATACCATAAACTTGCCATTCTTTGGAGCAATGGCTGTATTAAAGCTGATTACTGCAGAATCGCCAGAAGCCGTTGCGCTTGCGGATAACATATCCTCAGCCTTCGGAACAACTGTAATCTGGCAGGAACCGCTTTCAACACCATCAACATAAGCCGTGATGTCATACTTCGTATCAGCGGAAACGCTTGGTACGCTTCCTGTAGGAAGTTTAATTATTGCTTCGC
>CAYVCG010000054.1:5730-14304 GCA_964449985.1 uncultured Defluviitaleaceae bacterium | reverse complement strand
TAATATGTCCAGAAAAAAAATTATAATTTATAGCGGAATCCTTGTCACTTTTATATTACTCTTTTCTATATACATTTTGATATTATTGCAGTCTACAGACAGTATAAACCGCAAACATCTGCGTGAGAGCAGAAACTTATTAACCGTTCAAATACAAAAAAACCTCGAATACCAGTCAAAGAATTTGCATTATGAATTTAATAAATATGATCTTAACCATGCCAAAACTTTAGAAGATTTATTATATATTTTAAGCAATACTGATCTTAATGATTGGTCTAACGTTTATATAGCAGATGAAAATGGAGTTTTATATAAGAACGAGGGAATATATAACGGAAGATCAATAGATGCTTCTTCATTGAAGCATGCAAAAAACAATGGATATGCTGCAATAGGCATATTGGATATAAAATCAGGAGAGCAGAGTGTTGGTATTTCTGTACCTATAAATGATAATTCTTTCTACTTGGTCAAAATACATTCTTTGGATCAATTTATGGATATTATTACAGCCGATGTATCTTTCCCCGTGGAGTCGCTTTTATTATTTGACGAATGGTGCAATACTCTTAATAGTTTTTATGATTATAACGAAAGTGACGACAATGATGTTAATAAATCAATTATTGAAGGCGCTACTGCTTACAACCTCGATGATCCTAAGAGCCAAATACAAAGTGTGGGCTTTTTTCAAAATTATAATATATATATTCGTATAGGCCAACCAAACGGATGGTTCTTGGGTGCCCGTGTTAATTATTCTACCGATAATCCGATTTCATCAGGCATTCTTGGGTCTTCATTAATTATGTTTGTGTTGTTTATAATAATCATAGCTGTCGTTGTTATACTTGATATTGTGAACGATAGGGAGAAGAAAAAGGAACTGTTCCTTGTAAGCAACATGGATCAGCTAACCGGTTTGGTAAACAGCTTTGGAATGCAGGAGGCAGTAACAAATTTTATGCAAAAAAACCAAACAATCGGTTATAGCTTCGTTTGTATGGATATCGTTTCGTTTAGCCGTATAAATACGATGTTTGGTTATTCTACAGGTGATATGCTGCTACGCACTATATCAAATGTTATTAGAGAATCATACCTTTGTGGTATACGAACAGATGCCGATCATTTTTCGTTTTTAGCAAAAACTTCTGAAAACATGGCTTCTGATATTGAATCCTTATTTTATAATTCTATAGAAACACACATAGGTAAAGAATATTTACAGCTAATTTCATTTAAATTTGGAATATATCCGATAAATGAATCAAAAGCTACTTTCAGAGAAATATATGATGGTGCGACTCTTGCTCTTAAAGATGCAAAGAAGCAAAATAGGCAAAGCGAAGTAATATACGACTCGGAATTAAAAAAGACAAACGATCTGCAAAAAAATATAGAGATAAATATGATGCATGCGTTGTCGAAGGAAGAGTTTGTTTTATATGTTCAACCACAATATGATATAGCTACGGGGCAATGCGCAAGAGGCGAAGCCCTAATTAGGTGGCAGTCTGATTTGCTGGGATTTTTAACACCGGATAAGTTCATTCCTATATTTGAAAACAACGGTTTTATAGTTGAGACGGACTTCTTTATGCTATCGAGTGCTTTGCAGTTGCTGCAAGACCGCTTGGATAAAGGGGAAAGCATTTTCACTCTTGCTGTAAACCAATCAAAAGTAACTATATCGTTTCCAAATTATTATGAAAGATTAAAGGCTTTGGTTAGGCAGTTTAGCGTGCCGCTTGAGTATATAGAGTTGGAGATTACGGAAAGCGCTCTTCAAAACGACCTGGACACTATTATTCCGCTCATGCATAGAATTAAAAAGCTAGGGCTTGCTATAGCAATGGATGATTTTGGCTCCGGCTTTTCATCGCTAAATACATTGCGCCTTATGCCTATTGACATATTAAAGATTGATAGGGCTTTTCTTGAAGAATCAAATACATCTGAAAAGAGCAAAAAAATCATAGGAAGCATTATTGACATGGCTAAGGAATTGGATATCAATGTAGTTTGCGAAGGCGTAGAGACTATTGAACAGCTTGATTTCTTGAGAAAGGCGGGCTGCGATATTGCTCAAGGATATTATTATTCAAAGCCTATTCCTGTGAATGCGTTTGTTAAATCTATTTCTAAATAATAACTGACTGATTTAAAAATTTGCCTAAATAACGAGCTATCTTTATAAAGTTGAATAATAATTAAATCAAAAAGGGGAGTTTTTTTATGAAAGGCCTAAGTTCAAAACAAAGTAAACTTGCAACAAAAGCGACTTTATTCATTATTGGGGGGCTTATGATAGCTTTTATAATTTTGACTGCTATTATCGCAAACTCCACAAGCTCTTATTTGATATATCAGCAGGAAAAACAACTTGAGTTGCTTGCTGATACTAACTCCAAAACTGCAAAGTCTATAATGCAGACTATGGTAGACAAGCAAATAGTAATAACGGATGCATTTAAAAACCTTGATTATGTTCGACAGGAAGATAGACTTAAATTCTTATCCAATTTTATAGCAACAACCAAGGCCGATGAGCCGGAAATTAAGAGCCTATATTACGTAATGGGAAGCCAAGATAAAATTTCTCAAGGCATTACAATTTATGCAACATCAGGAGAATCAAAAACAGAATTGACCCAAACCGCGATGATAAGCGAAGAAGCCTATAATTCTGTTGCAGCCAATAAGACTATGGCCATACTCGACCCGTATGACAAAACAATTGATGGCACAAAATATTTGGTTATTTCCGTTCTTGTCCCTGTATTTGACGCTCAAAACAATTTTGCTGGAATTATAGGCAGCGATATAGATACTAACCTATTAAATAATGCGACTTATGCCGATGGCGGATATAAAAGCTTTGCAAATATAATTATATGCGGCCATCAAACAGTCATAATGAACACGTTTGATCAAGACGCAGTCGGAACAAAATTTGCAGATACAACTAGAAGCAAAAACCCTGATCTGATTTTAAGCACTGCTGAGAATGCCACTCAGAAAACATTTTTGGATGAGTTTAAAGACGGAACAAGCCAATATAGATCTTGCGTGCCATTCTACATCGGAACTTCAAAGACTGTTTGGCTTAGTGTTACAAGCGTTGCTGAGGAAGAATTTATGGCTCCCGTCTATACACAAGTTATAGTGCTTGTAATTTTGTGTGCGATAGCTCTTATTGTGCTTGCAGGTTTGTCATACTTCATTATTAATAAATTCTTGAGCCCAATAAGCAAGGTTGAACAGGCGGTTAAAGAGATTTCGAATGGTAATTTCAATGTTAACCTTAGCGTCACAACTAATGATGAAATAGGAAGGCTTACAGCGTCTGTAATTACTGTACGGGATACTGTTTCATCGCTTGTTGATGGCATTACTAAAACAACGGATGATTTTGAAAACGGCTTAATAGATTCAAGATTAAACGAAAATGATTATAACGGCGAATTTAAAGCTGTGGCAAAAGGCATAAATTCACTCTGTGATTCATTAGTAGATGACACCCTTGTTGTGCTTGATGCGTTTGGCAGCCTTGGAAGCGGTAATTTTGATACGGAAATAAAGGACTTTAAAGGTCAAAAAGTTATTGCTAAAGAGAAATTTGATTTATTAAAACAAACGATAAAGTCTCTTGATTCAGATTTATCAAGGCTTATTGAAGGAGCAATAAACGGCAATCTTGATATTAGGGTTAATACTGAGCTTTACAACGGTGGTTGGGAAAAGCTGACAGTAGGCCTTAACAATCTGCTTGCGGCTGTAAATAAGCCTATACAAGAAGTGAACGACGTTTTGAGCGAGCTTTCCAAAGGCAATTTTGATATAACAATTAACAATACTCATAAAGGCCAGTTTGCAGAAATGATGGATTCCCTTAATTCCATGGTGAAATCAGTGGGATCTTATATAAACGAAATAACAGATGTGCTCGAAACTATTGCAAACAGTGATTTACGCATTAATATATCTAGAGATTATGTTGGAAAATTTGATCTCATAAAAAAATCAATAAATCATATTATTCGAACTTTACAAAGCACGATTAACGACATAAAATCGTCAGCAGATAACGTCCTTGCGGGCGCTAGGCAAATTTCTGAAACCTCTATGGATTTGGCAAACGGCGCTTCAAATCAGGCAATTTCTATAGATCAGCTCACTACCTCTATAAATACAGTAAACGAGCAGACTATTGAAAATGCAAGCAGAACAAAAGATGCGAGCGAGCTGTCTAAGCGCTCAATCAACAGCGCACATACTGGCAGTGGAGCAATGGTCAACATGCTAAACTCTATGGATGGTATTAAGAGAGCTTCTACTGACGTTTCAAAAATTATTAAAACAATCGATGACATTGCCTTCCAAACAAATCTCTTGGCGCTTAATGCGGCTGTTGAAGCAGCGCGTGCCGGTGAAGCAGGAAAAGGATTTTCTGTCGTTGCGGAAGAGGTTCGTACTCTTGCTGGCAGAAGCCAACAGGCAGCCAAAGAGACAGAAGCCCTTATCGGTGAAACTATAGCGAAGATAAATGAAGGAACAACAATAGCATCTCAAACTTCTGATTCATTAAAAGCTATGGTGGATGATATTAATTCTATTTCTACAATAATAAATCATATTGATAAAGCTACTAATGAACAAGCCGATGGTATTGCACAGGTTACGGTTGGTATAAACCAAATTTCTGAGGTTGTTCAAAACAATTCTTCTACATCTGAGGAAGCTGCTGCTGCTGCTGAAGAATTAAATAGCCAATCTGAAATTTTGGCTTCATTAGTTGCAAACTTTAAATTCTAGCATTAAGCATACAAAACGCACCCCATTTTTACATGAGGTGCGTTTTTTGTGTTTTAAATTAAGTTTATCGAGGTTCTAATATACGTTCAAGTTTTTCTGGATTAGGAATCTGCATATTATTAATTCTTTGACGATCCAAAAATCTATCCGGATTCATCGGATATCCATACTTTTCGATCCTGTCAAGAATACTTGCCATGTCGTTTACAATTACTGTGCTTTCCGGTCTAAAGAAGTTCTTGTTTGTGCTTGTTACAATATCAAAGTAATATAACTTCGATATTGAGTTATAGGCTTTGCTTGAAAGCGGAACGTCTTTAAATGATATTGAATGGAAGTCTATAGTATTTGGTAATACCAAAATACGGTCAAGAATTACTACCAAATCATCTTTTCTTATGCTACTATCCGGATAGAACATATTGCCTTCCTGATAAAGTATACCCCTACGCCTAAGAGCATTGATTTGTCCTGCGCCCCAATGGTTTGCTGTGTCTGCAAACGATTGACCTTCCGGTTCTGGCTGTAAATAAGTCCATTCTGACAACAATACGGCTGCCTCACCACGCGTTAATGTGCTATATTGGCTGAGTGTCCTGTTGTTTCCGTTTCCGTTGAGAATAGATAATATCTTCTCTACGGTTGTTTGCGGTGTTGGCGTTGGCTCTGGTGTTGGTTCCGGCGTTGGCTCTGGTGTCGGGCACGGTGTTGGCTCTGGTGTCGGAACCGGAGTCGGTACTGGCGTTGGTACCGGTGTTGGTACTGGTGTCGGTACTGGTGTTGGTACCGGTGTAGGAACCGGAGTCGGTACTGGTGTCGGTACTGGCGTTGGTACTGGCGTTGGTACTGGCGTTGGTACTGGCGTTGGTACTGGCGTTGGTACTGGTGTAGGAACCGGTGTCGGTGTTGGTACTGGTGTCGGTGTCGGGCTAGGTGTTGGTTCTGGTTCTGGGGCAGGTACATTACCATTTAAAACGTCAACATAAAATCTCCACGTTTCGGTGTTTTCCTGACCCAATGCCCAGCTTCCTGCTCCGTTAATACCGTATTTATTTATTACTCCCAACTTATATTTTACTGCTCTAAGGTCATCATACCAAATATCGTATGTGCCCTCTGTCAATATACGTCCACCCCAGATTTTCGGCTTGGGGTCTCCGCTCTTAATAGTTATTGTAACATTTGCTGATTGTGTGTCTTCGATATATCTTTTCTCAGATTGATAGTTTGTTATCAAGAATTCAACGTCATTGGCGGTTATACCGCTTCCGCCAACGGCATCCCCTGCTTTCCAATATCTTCCGAAGAATGGTATACCTGTAACAATCTTACTCTTTGGAACGCCTTGGTTTATAGCATACTTTATCGAGCCTTCAAAAAATGTGCTGCTGGAAATTGGACCCGCAGGACCACCATAATACGATTCGTCATAAGTCATAATCATAAGGTAATCAGAATAATCGGATAAACGCTTATAATCATACGATCCATGCCATCCAAGCGTCCATCCTTTTGGGTTTGCTGCAACAGCAACGCTTACTACCTTGTTTGTCGGCAGTTTTTCACGAATAAGACGAGTGAAATCGACATAAGCGTCTCGATATTTTTCGTTTACATTCTCAATGTCGATGTTTATACCATCGAGGTTATACCTTTCTATCATATCAACAACTTGGGTTGATAATGCTTCTCTATTATTTAGAGCGGTATTTCCCAATTCTCTGTCCCAATGATTACTTATAAACGGAGTTATTTTTATTCCTCTGGAATGCATCTCCTTAATAAATGCAGGATCTATCTTTCCAGATGGAGTAATAAGAAGATTTCCGGCTGTATCAATGTCAAAATAATCCGGGCAGACTGTTTTTAGCGAATTGTTCGACGTATCAATTATCTTTAAATACGATACTGTTGTTCCGGCATAAAGAAAGGTTAAGCTTTCTTTTGCGCTTGCCGGAGCAGAAGATGGCGCTGGTGTAGGTGAAGTTGATTCCCCTACCCCCTCTGGAAGATTGATTACTTGTCCAACATAAATATTATTTGGATCACTTATGTCTGGATTGGCTAAAATAAGCTGTTCCACGGTGACATTATACTTTTGTGAAATACTCCAAAGCGAATCACCGGGTTGTACTACATAAGTGGCTGCAAATGCATTTATGCATGTAAATATAATACAAAAAGCAATAAAAATACTTAAAACAAACTTTTTCAAACTTTCACATCCTTTATAAATTATTGTATAAGTATTTTTTGCTTTATTTAGAAAAATATTTAATGTCGTAAAATGTAATATTTGTCAAGAATATAATATTTTTTCCTGGTAAAAAATCCCCTTGCGGCTTTCACAAGAGGATTTTTTAAAACATGCTTTTCTATTTTATCATAAATTGTAACACTTCAAACTCGTCATCATATAAACCAAAAGCTTCCAAATAAGTCTGTGATTGGAAGACTTTTAAATATTCCGAAAAATTGGGAGATAACTTCATATTTTTAATATCATCAAAACTTGCCCAAAAAACCTTTCCCTCGGCTGTGCTGTCAATTAGTACACCGTTAAAGTCTGTCGTTTTATAGAAAAATTCAAGATACCTGTCGTATGTGCGTTTATGGCACCAATGAACGATACCACATGGTATTAAGTTTTTGATCTCCAGGCCTGTTTCCTCTTTTATCTCACGAATAGCAGAATCTATAATGCTTTCACCATCATTTAGATGCCCGCCGGGAAAACTAATACCCTTCCAGCTTTTCACCCTATCCTGCACAACTACTTTTCCCGTCACTTTATCTTGAATCATTACCATGTTTGTTAATTCTACTTTTGGCATACTATCATCCTCGAAAATTTAATAATATTATATCAGCTTTTTTTTATAAAGCTCTGTATATGTTAATCTTCCATTTATGCGTTCTGATTTCATAAGGCTAATATCAGAAACATGTATTTTAATTGGCTGAAATATGTTATCAAAGCGATAATTATTTGGCAAAAATATTTTTCTGCCAAGCGTCAGATGAGGTTTATATGGCCTATTCTCAATAGAAAAGCCTTTATTTACAAGCTCACTAGTAAGTTGTTTTTGAACTGTGTATAAAGCCGGAGGAGATTTTATACCCATCCATAAAATATTTCCTGCATCCCGCTTAAATACACCTAGGCCATCTAAAGATAATAAAAATGAATCCGCATGAATACACTCCATAATTGCTTCGATTTCATGCACACGGTTAGTTTCTCCGATAAAAGCTAAAGTAAGATGCAGATTTTCTCTTAGCGTAAAACTGCCTTTCACCCCGGATTGCTTTAGAAAACTAATTGTGTTATAAATGCTATCCTTAGTATCTTCATCAAAGTTGATTGCTATAAATAATCTCATAAAATCATCTTCCTATCTGCGCTGCGGTTATCTACCATTATTTTACACTGGTTGAAATAGAATGTCTATCTTTTAAATCCATAATAATATAGTGCGTATTACTTGAAATAAATATAGCATTGCTTTACAATAATACATACTCCGCAGTGGTATAGTAATTCGATGTTTTGGGACAGCGGTTATTAGCTTTTAGGACTAGATTTTAAATATTCAGAGGAGGCATTTAAATATGAAAAAAGTAATTGTGATAGACGGTATGAGTTGCAGGCATTGTCAAGCTGCTGTAGAAAATGCTTTAAACGCTATTAACGGAGTGCAATCCAAAGTGGATTTAAAGAAAAAGCAAGCTGTGGTAACGCTAAAACATGAT
>CAYVCG010000054.1:0-5630 GCA_964449985.1 uncultured Defluviitaleaceae bacterium | reverse complement strand
TTGGGCTGGTCTTTCCTTTCTTATTTCCATAATTTCGCAAAAATCTTATAAAGCGAGAAACATATTGGATGGGCAGCCTGATATTATAATCAAAAAAGGGGAAATCCAGCAACACACGTTGAAAAAGACCCATCTTAACATTGATGACGTGACGATGCTTTTGCGTGAGAAGGATATATTTAATATCTCTGATGTAGAATTTGCGATTTTGGAGCCTCATGGCAAACTCAGCGTATTGAAAAAGCCGGTAAGGGATTCGGTTACAAGAGAGGACATGAATATTTTTGCAAGAACACCTAAGTTTATACCACTGATATCGTTATTGATGGTAAAATAATTAAAAAAAATTTGCGTGAGTTAGGGCTTGATGAAAAGTGGCTTGATGATGAATTGGCTAATTATGGCTTAGGCTTGTCTAGGATTAAAAAGGTGTTTTATATGGCTATTATGGAGGACGGAAAAACATATATTAGCCTTAAAAAAATCGCAGTTAGCCCCAATGATTAGATAATTGCCAATGTTTTTAATGTTTTATGGGTTGACATGTATGTAATTGCGTTGTATACTAAACTAACCGTAAGATAACTGCTTATGAATAAAATAAGTGGTGTTGATATTATTTCTATTTGTGATATAAATTTTCCGTGCTAGCCGGGGAGTTAGCGGTGCCTTGTAACCTGCAATCCGCTGTAGCAGGGGTTATGCCTTGTCCTGAGGCTCCTTTCTTTTGGGGTCTGCCCTAAAAAAGTGGTGTTGACGATTGAGTCTTGCGCAATAGAAACCTTTGAACCGCGTCAGACCCGGAAGGGAGCAGCGCTAAGGAGGCCCTTCTATGTGCCGCGAGGGCGCTTGATCCGAGCCAACTGTTTAGGTTCCGCCTGGGGGGAAATGTCGAAGACAGGCGCACGGAATTAAAAATATAAAAAACCGGCTTATCATTTTTAGCGCATGATAAGCTTTTTCTTGTTTTTATTAAAATGGTTTTTGGGTGGTGTGTCATGGCATACACAGCTTTATACAGAAAATATAGGCCGAAAACGTTTGGCGGCGTTGTCGGGCAAGATCATATCGTTCGAACTCTGGCAAACCAGATAAAAGCTGGGCGTATTTCCCATGCGTATCTTTTTTGCGGCACAAGAGGAACAGGTAAAACCTCTGTTGCAAAGATATTTGCACGGGCGCTTAACTGCGAGGAGACTATAGACGGGGAACCTTGTGGTGAATGCGGATTTTGCACGATTTCTAACGATCAAGCGGCTATGGTAATTTATGAAATTGATGCGGCGAGTAATAACGGGGTAGACAACATTAGAGACATTATCGAAACAGTCAAATACCCTCCGGCAATGGGTAAATACAAGGTGTATATTATTGACGAGGTGCATATGCTTTCCAGTGGCGCATTTAATGCCCTGCTTAAAACACTTGAAGAACCGCCTGAGCATGTTGTTTTCGTTCTTGCTACTACCGAGCCACATAAAATCCCGCCCACTATACATTCACGCTGTCAAAGATTTGATTTTAGACGTATTTCATCAAACGAAATGGCAGAAAGGCTTCGTGAATATATGGATAAGGAAGGCACCTATGTTGATGATGCTGCGCTTTCTTATATATCACGCGTTTCTGATGGGGCTATGCGCGATGCTCTAAGCATTTTGGATCAATGCCTTTCATTTTTTTATGGTGAGCATATAACCCTTGAAATGGTGCTTGATGTTTTGGGCTCTGTAAGCAGCGATGTTTTGTTTAATATAATTGATGCTATTTATAATAAAGATCCAGTTGGATGCATGCGCATAATTGATGAGGCGGTGTCCGGCGGCAAGGATATTGTTCATTTTGCGGCCGAGATTGTTGAGCATTTAAGAAATTTGCTTGTCGCTGCGGCCGTTGGGGAGTATAGTAATTCTTTAGATTTTTCTGCGGAAAACCTCGGCGAAATACGCAGACAAAGCAGCCATATAAATAAAGAAGTATTGCTGGAATATATAGATGTTTTTTCTGACTTGCAATCAAAGATAAAATATGCTACAAACGAAAGGGTTTTGCTGGAGGTAACATGCCTTAGGCTATGCAATCAAGCGAAAATAGCTGCGCCAAATATACCGGCCGATATACTACAAAGAATGGAACGGATTGAAGCAAAAATAAAAAACTCTGCAAGCCCAGCAAAGCTTGAACAAACATTAAAACCACATGAAAATGCACCTAAACCCACCCCCGAAATAAAAAAAGCTGTTCCTGATGAAATTAAAAATGCTATTGATACATGGAAGGATTTTCTTGGGTTTTTGAAATCAGAAAAGGAAATGGTTATATACGGCTTTTTAAGCCAGACAACGCCGTGCTATTTGGATAACAATATTTTGACAATAGCCTGCGATAATCTTATAACAGCTGAACACTTAAAAAAAAGCAGCGAAATGATTTCCGATATTCTTGCAAAAAAGTATGGCAGGCGTTTTGATGTCAAGTTTTGTGAAAAGTCAGAGCATAATTCTCAACATGAGAAGAAATATGGCGTTAAAGACGATGCTTTTGAAAGCTTTAGCAACAAATTAAACTGGCAGACTTGATATTTTACTGTTTTTGGGTTAGAATTTATTATTATGTGAGTATTAAGGAGGAAAATATAATGCCAAAGGGCTTTCCCGGTATTCCCGGAAATATGAACAATATTATGAAACAGGCTCAGAAAATGCAGCGCCAAATGGCCGATACTCAGGCAGAACTTGAAAAAAAGACACTTGAGGTAACATCCGGCGGCGGAGCGGTTAAAATAGTTATTAATGGTGGCAAGGAGATTCAAAATGTTACGATTGCGCCGGACGTTGTTGACCCGGACGACATTGAGATGCTTCAAGACCTTATTATGACTGCCGTTAACGAAGCCATTCGTCAGGCAGATGAAATGGTTTCTGCAGAGATGTCTAAGATTACTGGCGGATTGAATCTGCCGGGCGGACTTTTCTAGAGGTGGAGCATAAATGAATTATTACGGTAACCCCGTTGCTAGGCTTATTGAAGAGCTTGCTAAGCTTCCTGGTATTGGCGGCAAATCTGCCCAAAGGATTGCTTTTCATATAATAAACCTTCCGTCTGAAAAGGCGGAGGGCTTGGCTCATGCCATTATTTCTGCAAGAAAAGATGTTAAATACTGCTCCAGGTGTTTAAACCTTACGGACAGAGATCCTTGCTTTGTTTGTTCAAATGAAACGCGCGACCATAAAACCATCATGGTTGTTGAAGACCCAAGGGATATGGCTGCATATGAAAAAACTCATGAATATAAAGGCGTTTATCATGTTTTGCACGGCGCTATTTCCCCTATGAATGGCATCGGGCCGAACGAAATAAAGATTAAAGAATTGCTTGAAAGGGTGACGCAAAACCCTATTCACGAGGTTATTTTGGCTACGAACCCCAATGTTGAAGGCGAAGCAACTGCAATGTATATAAGCAAGCTGCTAAAACCTTTTAATATAAAGACAACCAGGATTGCTCACGGCGTGCCTGTTGGTGGGGATTTGGAATATGTTGATGAAGTTACGCTTTCGCGTGCGCTGGAAGGCCGCCGGGAGATATAAAAATATTGGAACTTTTGGGCTTTTTGGTTTAATAAAATCAAAGAGCCTTTGATTTTTAATTAGTCTTTAGTATATTGAAAATTCGGGCGGCCAAAGACCTCCGTTGGCGTGTTTTGTGATATAAAAAATTAGAGCACCAGCAATTATATGTTTGCCGGTGCCCTTTTTGTTATTTGTGTTTATTAATGCATTCTGTCTTTTTCTATTCGTTGCTTGCTAAAATCTCATTAGGATTCATTGCAACATCGTCTTTTAAAACCTCAAACTGTAAGTGATTTCCGAGTAAAACACTGTATATGGAGGGTTCTCCAACACCGCCGATAACTTGTCCTGCTTTAACTACATCATCCAAGCCCACCAAGATGTTGTCTTGAAGCTGGCTGTATGTAGTTACCCAGCCGTTACCATGGTTTATAACAACAGTGTTGCCTAATTCTTTTGTGTTTATGATATTTGTAACAATACCGTCAGCAGCTGCCTTAACCTGTGTGCCTGCCGGAGCAGAAATGCTGATGCTTTCGTTTGTCCTGAATTGTTCAAGGGTTTTGTCGTAAACCAATGCATCCATGCTAAACGGCATTACGATTTCTCCAACCAACGGCCAAGACATTTTTTCATCGCCGTTATATGCCGTAAAATTCTCCTTATTTCCACTGTCTGTTACGGCTTCTAGCTGTGCAGAATCTTTTGGCTTTTCTTCGCTTTTCGGCACGCTTTGGCTGTCTGGATTATTTGTTCCCTCTGATTGAGTCGGAGCCGGAGCGGAATTTGTTTGCCTTGCAGGGGCTGGGGCAGGGGTTTGACTTGGCGGCTCGGTTACCGGCGGCATGGGCGTTGCAGCTGGTTTCTTGGTTATAACTATGCTGCTGTCCTGATCACTGGATATTGCCGTTCCAATATCTGTTTGAGGAATTTGTGGGTCATTGCTCTTATTAACTTCTGCAACTCTGGGTTCTTCATTTGTTATAGCCATTGGATTGTTCTTAGGGGTTATGTCTTCTGTGCCTCTGCCAAGGTTGTTATACCCTAAAACAACGGCAATCAAGAGGATAACACCGATTCCTGAGTACAGCGCGAAATAGAACCCATTTTTCTTTTTGCTGCTTAATTTTCTTTTAGTGTCTTTATCATTCATTACTAACACCTCCAACAGTATTATTGCCGGGGAGTATTATCATTATTCATAAAATGTTCCATAAAAGTTAAAAATTTATAAAGCTCTCATTTATTTGGAAAATATTCAAAAAATGTTCATATTATCTTCATATTTAAAATCTATACTAATTTTTGTAAAGGTGATTCAGCCTTTTAAATATAATAGGAAAGGATGTATGAAGATGAACCTAAAAAGAGTAATTGCAACGACATGCGCAGTGGCCCTGGTTTCAGTTATGGTGACTACAGCTTTTGCTGCGCCAGGCGGAAAGGGCATGATGTCTCCAAAGTTTGCTGTTTCTGAGGATGGCACGACTGATTCTGGTATGCCATACATAGGGCAGTGGCCGGAGTTAACAGATGAGCAAAAGGCAGCAATGGAAGCTAAAAGAGCAGAAATGGAAGCGGCTATGGCTGAGAAAAAGGCAGCCATGGATGCAGCTATCGAAGCTTGGGACGCTATGACTGACGAACAAAAAGAAGAGGTTTATGCGCTTAAGGACAAGGAAATTGACGCTAAGATAGCACTTATTGATAAATACGTGTCTCTTGGCCTTATAAGCGAGGATGAAGCAAAGACTGCAAAGGAAATGCTAGAAAACTGCAAAACAGAAATGAGAGAAAATGGCTTTTTACCTGACTTTGGTAGATTTATGGGCGGTGGCTTTGGCGGCTGCGAACCAATGGAAAAAGGCATGGGAAAACGAGGCAGATGTTTAAGATCTGGCTCTGAAACCGACACTACTGTAATGAGTGGCGCAAATTGTAATACGGCATGCCCTCGTTTGGCCGAAGGAATTTAGCACGACAGTAATAAATAATTATTGAACAAATACCATCTTTTAAAAGGCTTAATGCAAAAAAAATCCCCCAGCATATCTGAGG
>CAYVCG010000053.1:0-14542 GCA_964449985.1 uncultured Defluviitaleaceae bacterium | reverse complement strand
TTTTTTTGCCATAAAATATTCTTGCAATATGTCGAAAATAATTATAAAATTGTATATGTCAAAAATTTTAATTGGAATGGTGGTTTTGAATGAAAAAACTATCGGATAAGGCATCCGCAATAAAGTTATCATCAACGCTTCGCGTTACGGCGCTGGCGAGAGAGTTGAAGGAAAAAGGCATAAATGTTATAAGCTTCGGCCCCGGCGAACCTGATTTTGACACGCCGGAAAACATTAAGCAAGCTGCGATTAATGCGATAAACACCGGATTTACAAAATATACTGACGGCTCCGGAACTGTGGAACTGCGCAAGGCGATATGTGATAAACTAAAACGCGATAACGGTCTTGATTATGACTATACTCAAATAATCGTAAGCAATGGCGCAAAGCACTCGTTAAACAATATTTTTATGGCGCTTTTGGACGATGGAGACGAGGTTATTATCCCTGCGCCGTTTTGGCTTAGCTATCCTGAGATGGTGCGCATGGCTGGCGGTGTCCCCGTTATAATGTATACCGAGGAAACAAACTCATTTGCGGTGACGGAAGAACTGTTAAACGCGCATATATCCCCGAAGACAAAGGCAATAGTTATCAACAGCCCAAACAATCCGTCTGGTATGATTTATGATGAAAAGACACTGCGAACGATAGCTGATTTTGCAGTTAAAAACGATATATACGTTATATCCGATGAGATTTATGAAAAGCTTATTTATGATGATTCAGTAGGGCATATAAGCATAGCATCGTTTAATGAAGAGATTTTTAAAAGGACTATTGTTGTCAATGGTTTTTCAAAAAGTCATTCTATGACGGGATGGCGTATTGGTTATACGGCATCTAACAAAGAGATAGCAAAAATTATGGCAAATATCCAAAGCCACGGAACATCAAACCCGAATTCAATCGCACAAAAAGCAGCTTTTGAAGCACTTACGGGTGATCAAGCTGCCCTCGATGATATGTGTGCAGAATTTCGTAAAAGATGTGATTACATTTACGAAAGGGTATGCGGTTTAAAAGATGTTTACGCTGCAAAACCGAGAGGAGCGTTTTATATATTCATTAATGTTGAAAAATTGTGTGGCCGTGAAGTAAAAGGCGTTATTATAAAAGATGCGGCTGATTTTTCGGAAATGTTATTGAATGAAAAAAGCGTTGCCGTCGTTTCCTGTGCAGATTTTGGATATGAAAAGCATATTCGGTTGTCATACGCAGTTTCTATTGATACAATCAAAGAAGGAATGGATAGGATAGAAACATTTATAAACGAGAATTTTAAATAAGTTAATAAATAAATCAAAAAGCCCCGGTTAAAAATATCGGGGCTTTGCTTATCGTAGTTAGCTAGCTTTTATTTCCAAACGCAATCTATCGGCAATAAGGGCGATGAATTCCGAATTTGTCGGTTTGCCTTTATGGGTGTTGATCGTGTAGCCGAAAAGATTGTCTATTGCGTCGATTTTGCCTCTGCTCCATGCGACTTCTATAGCATGGCGGATTGCACGTTCAACGCGGCTTGGAGTTGTGTTGCATTTCTTTGCTATTGATGGATATAGCTCTTTCGTAATATAGTTTAAAACATCCAGGTCGTTAACGGACATAATAATTGCTTCGCGCATATAGTGATATCCGCGGATATGAGCGGGAACGCCTATTTCGTGCAGTATATTAGTTACCTTGCCCTCAAGCGTTATTGCGAGTTCCTCAACAGATGGCCTGCTGTTTTGAATGGGAGTCTTTCCGTTTTTTGTTATGCTTTCTTTAAGCTGCCTTATCCTGCAAACAAGTGAGTCCATATCAAACGGTTTTACCATGTAGTATTCTGCGCCTAGGTCAATGGCTTTTTGAGTAATTTTTTCTTGAGTAACAGCGGAAAGCATTATGCATATAGGCTTTTTTATGTCAGTCTTTATGCTGTTCATTTTTTCTAAGACACCAATACCGTCAAGTCTTGGCATAATACCATCCAGAATAACAACGTCAGGTTTTGTGGTTAATATTTTATTGTAGGCGTCAACACCGTCGTGAGCTATATCAATAACGTTAATGTCTTCATGCTTTCCCAAATAACTTGCAACAACATCGCAAAAATCTTTATTATCATCGGCTAAAAGTACTTTAATAATGTCTTGATTCAAAACGATCCCTCCACTTATGTAATTAAAATGGTAATTTCTACCAATTTATTACAGTATAGTATAAATCAAGGAACAAATCAAGAAAATTTGTAGGCATAAATGTTCAAAAATTCGTCAATTTGCGCAATTATTGTCCATTATTTGAGGTTTAATCCTGCGGTTTGCCATATCTCGCCAACTTATTATTGCTGTATCTAATGTCGAAAGTAAGATCACGCCCGAACCAATGGGGTGGGGAAAAGCGTTCCGCCTGCTTTATGCTCTTAAATTCAACTTCGACAGTGAATAACCCTTCAAGTTCGCCGTAGTAAACATCCAGCTCAGCGGTCAGGCCAAACCCGATAGGGACGAGATAACGGGTTTTTTTAATATATTTTGTCTCCACCTTTTTTTGCAGCCGTGTAAACTGCTCATGATTAAGCTTTATTTCAAATTCTTCCTTAGCGAAAGATGGTTTTCCTTGCCCTTTTGCCTTGCTTTTTACCGTGAGATAAAATTCTTTATTGTATTTTCTTATTCTGATTACAGGATTTTCTGATATATAGCCCTGCTCAATTTCTATTTTGCGAAATTCCGACAAATCAAAAGGTATTTTTTCTAATAGATATTTTCTTTCAATTTCCATCTAATTCTCCTTTCTGGCTTAATTTCCCCCTAATAAAGAATTAAACGACTATATTTTGTGTTAAAATAATGTATAATAATACTAGGTAAGTGTAAAAAAATAGTATAACAACTAATCTTGTATTGTCAACAACAAAATTCAAACAAGCCTTTTCGCTTGGAGATGCTGGGAGATGTAAAAATGTATGAAGAAATTATTAATGAACGCAAAGAGAAAATAGCCGGTTTTATCAAGGATAAGGATTATGTGCCGATGTCGGTTAAGGATATAGCATTTTTATTGGGTGTTCCGCTTCAAGATCAGGTGGTGCTTGACGATATAATAAATATGCTTGTAAAAGAAGGCAAAGCCGTTATAACTAAAAAGGGCAAGGTTATGTCGCCCGAGGGTATGAATCTTATTTTCGGAACGTTTACGGGCAATGCTCGTGGTTTTGGTTTTGTTACGGCGGAAGGTTTTGAAACCGATATTTTCATTCCCTTGCCATTCATAAACGGCGCAATGCATAAAGATAAGGTGCTGTGCAAAATAATAAATCAGGCCACAGGAAAACGCCCGGAAGCTGAAATCGTGCAGGTTCTTGAAAAGGGCATAAACACAATAATTGGAACATTTCAAGAAGTAAGAAAACACACGGGTTTTGTCATACCTGACGATAAAAAGATTTCGAGTGATATATTTATTCCCTCAGGCGCAACAAAAGGCGCTGTAACAGACCATAAGGTTGCTGTAAAGGTAACTAAAAAGGCCGAGGAAGGGAAAAATCCCCAGGGTGTTGTCACAGAGATTTTGGGGCATAAAAATGATCCCGGCGTAGATATATTGTCTGTAGTGTTAAAGCATGAGCTCAGAACCGACTATCCCCAGAAGGTATATAAAGAGTTGGAAAGCATTGCAGACGAAGTCAATCCGGCTGATATAGAGGGCAGAAAGGATTTGCGGGGCATTCAGATGGTAACGATAGACGGCGAAGATTCTAAGGATTTGGATGACGCTGTATCGCTGGAGATACTGCCCAACGGCAATTATAAGCTAGGGGTTCATATAGCGGATGTTAGCCATTATGTGCGTGAAGGAACGGAAATTGATAATGAGGCGTTAAAAAGAGGCACAAGTGTTTATCTTGTTGATAGGGTTATACCGATGCTTCCTCATAAGCTGTCAAACGGCATATGCTCTCTTAACCCTAATGTTGACAGGCTTACGCTCAGTTGTATAATGGAAATAGACAAGAGCGGAAATTGCGTGGCGCATGAGGTGTGTGCATCAGTAATCAATACAGATAAAAGAATGACGTATACAATAGTAAACGACATTTTATCAAATGAGAGTTCACAATATATTGAGGAATACTCAGAGCTTGTCCCTATGTTTAAAAACATGGAAGTATTGAGCGATATACTTCGTGAAAAGCGTTTAAAGCGCGGCGCTATCGAGTTTGGCTTTGCTGAATGCAAAATAATTTTGGGTGATAACGGACGCCCTGTTGATATAAAGCCATATGTTCGAAACAAGGCAACGAGCTTAATTGAGGAATTTATGCTTATATGCAATGAAACGATTGCAGAAGAATATTTCTGGCTGGACATACCGTTTGTATATAGAAACCATGAGGAGCCTGATTCGGAAAAGATATTAAAGCTTTCGGATTTTATAAATAAATTTGGATTCCATTTAAAAGGGGCTTCTGCACACCCTAAAGCTATTCAAAAGCTATTGGCAAGCGTTGAAAATACTCCGGAAGAAATGATAATCAGCAGATTTGTTTTAAGAAGCCTAAAACAAGCCCGCTATGCGGCAACAAACGCTGGGCATTTCGGTCTGGCTGCAAAATATTATTCTCATTTTACATCGCCGATAAGACGATACCCCGATTTACAAATACACCGTATTATAAAACAAAATATAACCTCAGGTATTTCGGAGAGTTGGGCAAGCAGGCTTTCAAAACTGCTGCCGGAAGTTTGCTCGTTATGTTCAAAAAACGAGCGTATTGCGGAGGAGACAGAAAGAGAAGTTGAGGATATAAAAAAGGCGCAGTATATGTCTGACAAAATCGGGCAAATATTTTCTGGGATTATTTCAAGCGTTACGTCGTGGGGCATTTATGTTGAGCTTCCAAACACTGTGGAGGGGATGGTCTCTGTAAACGACATGGAGGATGATTATTATATTTTTGATCAGGATAACATGTGCTTTGTTGGGGAACGCTCTAAAAAGGTGTATAGCTTGGGGGATAAGGTTCAGGTTATGCTAGTCAAAACCAATGAGCTAGATGGAAAGATTGATTTTGTGTTTGCAAACGATCATTGATTGATTTGGCATTAAACGAAAAAGCTCTTTATTTATAAAGGAGGGAATGCAATGAAAACCAAAAGAAAAGTTATGCCGGGGATAGTAATATTAACGTTGGGTATTTGTATCATATCAGGTATAATAATTTTTTCTAAAGCGAGGACAGACAGCTGGGTAGACGTCTTTGTTCAAAGCAGGACAAACATTGCGGTCAGGCTTTATGAAGCGGTTAAATATTTGGATTTTGAAAATGATTATCCAAAAAGCCCTGAGGATGTTACGGATGTTTATAACGACACGGTGCTTCTGCTTTATGGCGATATGATTCTGGATGAAGATGTTCGAAAAGAGGTTATTACTGTGCAAAGGGAGCTATTGTCTACTGATATACTGGAAAATAATTCCTTTGACTCTCAATATGAAAACCTCCTTTCGTCTACAAAACAGCTTTATGACAAAGGGATTCGGGCTTCTGAATTTAGTAAAGGGGTTGCATTTATTTCGTCTACAGAGCCGGACACCTGCATTATTCCTGTAAAACAGATGTTTACTAATCAAACCTCTGTTTATTGGAATTATTATTTGAAAAAGCAAGATTCCAAATGGAAGATTTATTCGAGAAAGCTTACAGATGACCAATACAGGCCTTTGGAACAGTAAAAAAACAACGGGGGATATTAAATGCTTGAAAATGAGATTTTGGAACAAAGAGATGAGTTTGGGGATTTAAAAATCGATATGGATATACAATGGTATCCAGGGCATATGACAAAGACGATAAGGATGCTAAAAGAGCATATCGCGCTCGTTGAAATAGTTATAGAGCTTTTGGATGCAAGAATACCATATAGCAGCAAAAACCCAGATATAGATAATCTAGCAACAGGTAAGCACAGGATAATAGTTCTTAACAAAGCAGACCTGGCTGACGACGAAACAACGAAGAAATGGCAGAAATATTATAGGGATAAAGGTTTTAATGTTATTATATCAAACAGCTTGTCTGGCAAAGGGCTGGATGAGATAATCGCATTATGCAATACTTTGTTAAAGCCAAAGGTTGAAGCCCTAAAAAAACGGGGAAGGATTTCATACCCGATTCGTGCGATGATTGTTGGCATACCGAACGTTGGTAAGTCCACTTTGATAAATAAATATGCGGGCAAGGCTGTGGCAAAAACCGCAGATAAGCCGGGCGTTACGCGGGGAAAGCAATGGATAAAGCTTAAAAACAACGTAGAGCTTTTAGACACACCGGGGATGCTGTGGCCAAAGTTTGATGATAAATCCGTCGGTATACGGCTTGCATTCACAGGAGCAGTGAATGACAACATTATAGAGATGACGCTTCTGGCCTATGCATTTATAAATCAGGTCAAAAACATATCCCCAGAAGTTTTAAAAGCAAGATACAACATAGACTTTAACGAAACTGCAACATGTGCGGATATTTTGGAATTAATAGCAGAATCAAGAGGGTTTAAGCTTAAAGGAGGGCGCCTGGATTTAGAAAGGGCAGCTATTGTGCTGATTGATGAGTTCCGAGGCCTTAGGCTGGGGCGTATTTCGCTGGAAACCCCAGAAGAACACAGTTAGAGGACGATCAATGGCCGCGCCTGCAAATGGCATAAAACCGGAATTTCTGTAGGGGCGCACATTGCGCGTCCGTATTACTCGATTAATTGCCGATAGACCAAAAGCCACGGAACAATTCTGTTTCCCGTGGCTTTTTAATAATTGGTTTATTTATATTAAATGTTTTAAGGATATTTACGCTGTGTTCTCTTCTAACGGAGTATTTCGTGAAATCAGATTTCCTGCTTCATCAACATAGCTTTTTATAATACGGCCAACTATACCTTCTTCAGTTGTATCTTTTTCAGACAAGTCCGAAAGAATATCCCAAAGCGCCTCATGCCTTTTATCCATAAGCGAAAGATTCGTTTCTATTGCAGATTTCTCGCTTATAAGCTCATTATAAACGCTTTTCTTGTTGTCCATATCAAATACTTGCGAAAACCTTTCTATCGTAAATGATGGATTGTATAAATCCTTTTCGCGCAGGAAATCCTCAATTTCTGCTTCTGTTTGATACATAATGCTTCTTATGGAATCAAGCCTTGCAGTCAAGTGCTTATACAAGCCATAATCGCTCATATTGTTTTTAAGCATTTCGGAGTTTTTAACTTTAAATTTTTTGTATTCATAATTTAAAAAGTTAGTATAATGAGCATATAAAACCGTTTTTTTGTTTATAAGCTCAACTGCACGGTTTTGCTTTTTATAGTTTAGAGCCTTCTCAAATATGATCCGCCTACGAAAGGCATATAAAAGCACAGATATGATTATGACCATGACAATAAGTGCGGTCATCGGGAACAGCACATCAATGTTGTTAAAGACTGAAAGAAAGGCTAAAACAATCGTAGCAAGCCCAAAAAATATACACATACCCACAGTAAATTTTTGAATGAAAGAAAGACCGATTTCAAACCTTTCCATCTCATATTCCAAATCAGATTTTTCGCCCTCTAAATATCCAAGGTCTTGCTTAAAAAGTCTTTGGCGCTCTTCTGCCTCTTTTATTTCTTTCAAGGCATCCGGAACCTCCGGTTCAAGCTCTCGCATAAAGCTTAAAGACCTTTCAAAACTATCTAATTGATCTCGCAGGTTTTTCCTGTCTCTAGTAAGCGAAGCGAAGCGGTTTAATAGGTCTTTAATTTTATAAACGTCATCATCATCTAGTTTTGAATAGCATTCATGCTCGTTAAGTCTTTCTTCAATTGCCTTTTGCTTATCAATAAGCATAATGCGTTTTTCGGTTATAAGAAAAGCTTCGTCACAAATATCAACGGCAAGCTTAATAGAGTTGTAGTCCTCGCTCTGCTCGTCATAACCATCCAGATAATGTTTGAACCTGGAATATTCGACCGTTTCGACTTTTTTATCGGGTTTAAATAGACTTTTAAAATACTCAGCAAACCTTTTAAATATGGATTTTCTAGCTATAGCCTCTTCCAATTTGGTTTCCCCCTAACTGTATATATATTCCCTATCGTCCATTATTCATTATTTGTTTATATTTTTAAACACAAACGCGATTTTTATACAGTCTATGGCAACGACCATTGAATAGTCTTTTGTTTCAAAAATCATTGGCGAACCATCAGATTTTGCTATGGCAAAATCTTTCCTTTCGTTATTTTCGTCCCAGTATGTCAAAAAGAAAACCCCGTCATCCCCAGAAATCATCCATTTGACATTTATCATAGGTTTTATTGGATAGTCTTGTTTGCAACCAAATTTCATTAATATATTGTTTTTAGCTCGTAAATAGCTTTGTATTTCTTTCTGCATTATCAATAGGCCTCCGATTGCATCTTTGTTATTTGTCTAAAAAATCTTTATATAAAAGACTTGGTTGAATGCCAGAGTTACCCTGATACTTACCAGAGATATAGTTTTCGTATTCACCCTCAATGCTGTGATAATAAATCTGGCATATCTCAACAAAGGGATAAACCTTTATCGGCTCTATACAATGGATTTCAAGCGTCCAGTATCCCTTAAAACCAACGTCCCCAAAACCAGCGGTAATATGTATGCAAAGGCCAAGCCGACCGATAGAAGAGCGCCCCTCAAGCATGGGTACATAACCATGTGTTTCAGTATATTCAAGGGTTCTACCTAAATATAGTTTACCCGGGCTTAACAAAAGCCCTTCCTCTGGAATTATGATTTTTTTGGTTTTATTCGGGCACTTCATGTCAAGATATTCCTCATCATAGACAAGAAGCTCGTTATGCAGTTTTAGGTTATAGCTGTTAGGGTTAAGACATTTTGGGTCGTAGGGCGTTATTTTTATTTCATTGCCTATTTTGTTTTTTATTTCCAATCCGGATAAAATCATTTTGTATTCTCCTCGGGTAAAAATTATACTTCCATTTTAACCCGAAATTTCACATATTTCAATATAATTATGGCAAGTTAACATTATAATTAAAAAATTCAACACAATGCCAACTAAAATAGTAAATATATGCTATAATAAACTTGCGCAAGTGCATATGGGCGGATAAGGCTTGACTTCCCGAATAAAAGGGGGTGAGGCCATGACTACATACGAAGCAATTGGTTTAATGATTGCTTTCGCGTTATTGGTCATAAAAATCCTTGATTTCAAGGCAAAAAAATAACCCGCCCCATTGACAAAGGTTAGCGGGTTATCTTTTACCCAGCAAGCCTTAACCGCCTTTAAAGCGGTTGCGTAAAGAGAGTGTTCACAGCACTCTCTTTTTATATTATGATTATAACAAGTTGAGCATTATATTGTCAATTGATTTAACAAAATAGTAAATATATGCTATAATAAACTTGCGCAAGTGCATATGGGCGGATAAGGCTTGACTTCCCGAATAAAAGGGGGTGAGGCCATGACTACATACGAAGCAATTGGTTTAATGATTGCTTTCGCGTTATTGGTCATAAAAATCCTTGATTTCAAGGCAAAAAAATAACCCGCCCCAAATGACATAGGTTAGCGGGTTATCTTTTTATAATCAGCAAGCCTTAACCGCCTTTAAAGCGGCTGCGCTAAAGAGAGTGTTCGCAGCACTCTCTTTTTATATTATAATTATAACATCGTTATTATTTCATGTCAATTCAAAACCTTTTTTAGATATTGCCCTGTAAACGATTTCTCAAAACTAGCCACTTCCTCCGGCGTGCCTGTTGCGACTATCTCACCGCCACGATCGCCGCCATCCGGGCCTAAGTCTATTATATAGTCGGCGGATTTTATAACATCCAGATTATGCTCTATAATAACTAGCGAGTTGCCGCCCTTTGCAAGGGTCTGAAGTATGTCAACAAGCTTATGAACGTCAGCAGTATGTAGACCAGTTGTGGGTTCGTCTAACACGTACATTGTCTTGCCGGTGCTTCTTTTGCTAAGCTCTGTCGCAAGCTTAACCCTTTGAGCTTCGCCGCCAGAAAGCGTGGTGGAAGGCTGGCCTAGCTTTACATATGATAAGCCAACGTCGTAAAGGGTTTGAATTTTGGATTTGAGGCGCGGTAGGTTTTCAAAAAATGCCAAAGCTTCTTCAACGGTCATGTCCAAAACATCCGAGATTGTTTTGCCTTTATATTTAACTTCCAATGTTTCTCTGTTATAGCGCTTTCCGCCGCAAACTTCGCAAGGTACGTAAATGTCCGGCAAAAAGTGCATTTCTATCTTTATAATACCATCGCCGGAACACGCTTCGCATCGTCCGCCTTTAACGTTAAAGCTGAAACGCCCCTTTTGATAGCCACGTATCTTTGCTTCTTGGGTTTGGGCAAAGACATCTCGTATTAGGTCAAACAAACCAGTATATGTTGCGGGGTTTGATCTTGGCGTGCGCCCTATAGGGGATTGGTCTATGTTTATGATTTTATCTAGGTTTTCTATGCCGATTATATCAGCATGCTTACCCGGCTTGCATTTCGCCCGATTTAAATCTCTAGCAAGGCGTTTATACAATATTGTGTTTACAAGTGAGCTCTTTCCTGAGCCAGAAACGCCTGTAACGCACGTTATAACGCCGAGAGGAATCGTAATGTCTATATTCTTAAGATTATTCTCAGAGGCATCTTTTATGACAAGACAATTGCTTTTATTAAAGGGGCGTCTTGTTTCAGGGACTTTTATAAGCCGTCTTCCGCTTAAATAATCGCCGGTTATAGATGTTTCGCATTTTAATAAATCATCCACAGAACCGGCAAAAACCACTTCTCCGCCATGAGCTCCCGCTCTTGGGCCTATATCCACGATAAAATCCGATGACATCATAGTATCGCTGTCATGCTCAACAACTATAAGCGTATTTCCTATATCCCTAAGATGCATAAGCGTCTTCAGCAGTTTGTCATTATCCTTTTGGTGCAAACCTATGCTCGGTTCATCAAGGATATAAACAACCCCAACAAGCCCAGAGCCTATTTGTGTTGCAAGGCGAATACGCTGGGATTCTCCTCCAGAAAGCGTACTTGCTGTTCTTGAAAGTGTTAAATAATCCAGCCCAACGTCAACAAGGAAGCCTGTTCTGGCTTGTATTTCCTTTAAAATTTGCTCTGCGATAAAGGCTTGTGTTTCGCTTAATGCCAGTTTATTAAAGAAGTGTTTAAGCTTTAAAACAGGCATATCAGTCAGATCGGAAATATTTTTTTCCCCAACAGTTACGGCAAGTATTTCTGGTTTAAGCCTTTTGCCCTTGCATGATGGACAAAGCGTGTTCGTCATATAATCGTCATATTCCTGCTTCATATATTCAGACGATGTTTCGCGATATCTTCTGTAAAGGCTGTTTATTACTCCTTCAAAGGCAAAATGGTATATATTCGTCTTGCCTTGGCTAACATATTCCACAGGGATTTTTTCGCCGTTTGTGCCATAGAAGATGATGTCTTTAATACCTTCCGGCAAATCTTTAAAAGGCGTGTTTATGTCAAAATCGTATGTTTTGGATAAGGCTTTAAAAATATTCCCGCTCATGCTATTACCGTTGCTGGCAGAGGACCATCCCGGAGCAGTGATCGCGCCTTGGCTAAGAGATAATTCTGGGTTTGGTACAACAAGCTCGGTGTCAAATTTCATTTGGAAGCCAAGGCCTGTACAATCGGGGCAAGCGCCGGATGGGTTGTTGAATGAAAACATTCTGGGTTCAATTTCCTCCATGCTTATGCCGCAATCAGGGCAGGCAAAATTTTGGTTAAACGTAAGTTGCTCGCCGCCATCAACATCAATGTTTAGTATACCGTTGGAGAGATTCATAACGGTTTCGATTGATTCTGTAAGCCGCTTTTGTATGCCTTCTTTTATAATTAGCCTGTCTATTATTATTTCTATCGTATGTTTTTTATTTTTTTCCAAGCTGATTTCTTCAGAAAGCTCATAAATACTTCCATCAATTCTAATACGGACATAGCCGCTTTTTCTTGCATCCTCTATAAGCTTTGTGTGCTCGCCTTTTCTCCCACGAACAACGGGAGCAAGCAACTGGATTTTTGTCCGCTCAGGCAATTCCAGTATTTGGTCAACAATTTGGTCAACGGTTTGTTTTTTTATTTCTTTATTGCAGATAGGGCAGTGCGGTATGCCGATTCTTGCGAAAAGTAACCTTAGATAGTCGTATATTTCCGTAACCGTTCCGACTGTGGAGCGTGGATTATGGTTTGTTGTTTTTTGGTCTATGGAGATAGCGGGAGATAAACCCTCTATATAATCAACATCGGGTTTTTCCATTTGCCCTAAAAACTGGCGTGCATAGGATGATAGCGATTCCACATAGCGGCGCTGGCCCTCTGCATAGATCGTTTCAAAAGCGAGGGACGTTTTGCCCGAGCCAGAAACACCGGTCAGCACTACGAATTTGTCTCGTGGTATTTCTAAGTCAATATTTTTAAGGTTATTCTCACGAGCACCTTTTATAATAATTTTGTCAAGCGACATATGTTTTCCTCTTTCATTTAAGATTTACATTGCATTAAGCAACCGTTTTATGTCTAATATTTCGTCACGAAGCATCGCGGCAGTTTCAAACTGCAAGTCTGCAGCGGCTTGTTTCATAGACTTTTCAAGTTTCTTAATGGCTGTTGTCAATTCTTCTTTTGACATGGATTCAGGGTCTTTATTCAAGCCTTTCTTTGTCTTTTCGTCAACGGATTCCGTTGCGCGTATTATTTCATGAACTTTTTTGATAATAGTTTTTGGCACAATACCGTGCTTTTCGTTATAGTCTTGCTGGATAGAGCGCCTTCTGTTCGTTTCAGAGATTGCCCTTTGCATAGAATCTGTTATCTTGTCCGCATACATAATTACTATGCCGTCTGAATTTCTTGCTGCGCGGCCTATAGTTTGAATAAGCGATGTTTCTGAACGCAGGAATCCTTCTTTATCAGCATCTATTATAGCGACAAGCGAAACCTCCGGGATATCCAGGCCTTCACGCAAAAGGTTTATACCTATGATAACATCAAAAACATCCATGCGCAAATCGCGTATTATTTCTAGACGCTCTAAAGTGTCTATATCAGAATGGAGATAACGAACCCTTATGCCGACTTCTTTCAAATAATCCGTCAAATTCTCAGCCATCTTTTTTGTGAGGGTTGTCACCAAAACCTTTTGACGTCTGGCTAAGACTTTATTGATTTCTGAAATAAGATCATCTATTTGCCCTTTGATCGGGCGAACGAATATTTCCGGGTCTAATAAGCCTGTGGGGCGGATTATTTGCTCGGCCAAATGCTCGGAATGATCATGCTCATAAACTGACGGTGTTGCCGAGACAAAAAGCATTTGATTTATTTTTGATTCAAATTCGTTAAATTTAAGCGGCCTGTTATCCAATGCGGATGGCAAGCGAAAGCCGTATTCTATAAGCGTTTTTTTGCGCGAGCGGTCGCCTTCATACATACCTCGAACCTGAGGAATAGTGACATGGGATTCGTCCACGATTATAAGAAAATCATCAGGGAAGTAATCCAAAAGCGTAAATGGTGTGCTTCCTTCCGGTCTGCCTGCAAGATGCCTGGAATAATTTTCTATACCAGAGCAAAATCCTATTTCGCGCATCATTTCGATATCATAATTCGTTCTTTGGGCAAGGCGCTGCGCCTCCAACAGTTTGTCATCTGCTTTAAGCTCTTGCACCCTTAAAACAAGCTCTTCTTCAATACCTTTTATCGCCGCTTCCATTTTGTCCTTTGAGGTTACGTAGTGGGATGCCGGGAATATGGTGATATGGTTCCTTGTTCCAATAATCTCGCCGGTTAAAACATCTATCTCTGTTATACGCTCGACTTCATCGCCAAAAAACTCAATCCTAAGAGCATGTTCAGCGGAGTTGACCGGGAATACTTCAACAACATCCCCGCGGACACGGAATGTTCCGCGAATAAAATTCATATCGTTTCTGTTGTATTGTATTTCCACAAGCTTTCTTAAAACATCGTCACGCTCCTTGTTCATACCTGGGCGAAGAGAAACAACCATTTCGTTATAATCAATAGGGTCACCAAGTCCATATATGCAGGATACGCTTGAGATGATAACAACATCTCTGCGCTCTGACAAAGAAGCGGTTGCAGAGTGACGCAATTTGTCTATTTCATCGTTTATGGATGAGTCCTTTTCTATATACGTGTCACTCGAAGGGACATAGGCCTCAGGCTGGAAATAATCATAATAGCTGACAAAATACTCAACGGCATTATTTGGGAAAAACTCCTTAAACTCACTGTAAAGCTGCGCCGCCAGGGTTTTGTTATGAGCCATTATGAGCGTTGGTCTATTTAAATTTTCAATAATATTCGCCATGGTAAACGTTTTGCCGGAGCCAGTTACACCCAATAACGTTTGGAATCTCTTGCCTTCCAAAAAGCCTTCGGTTAATTTATCTATAGCAAACGGCTGATCGCCGGTAGGCTTAAATTC
>CAYVCG010000052.1:0-14755 GCA_964449985.1 uncultured Defluviitaleaceae bacterium | reverse complement strand
CACCATAGCGCTTAAAAGCAAACTCATGTATATCTGCAATAGGCGTTTCTACATTATTAAAATAGAAATGCTGCATAATACGTTTGACCCAAACATCGGTAGGAAAATATTCATAGCGCCCGAAACCGAATAAAAGCACACAATCTGCAACCTTTGTTCCTACTCCTTTTATTTGCATAAGAGATCTTTTTAAATCATATGTGCTTAATTCAGCGTTTATATTTACGCTTTCATCATTTAGCTTTTGAACTGCATCCATTATGTATTTGGCTCTAAACCCAGACCTACATTCCATTAAACCATCAATATCAGCTCTTAAAAGCTGGGAGAGAGTAGGGAAGGCAAAACAGTCTGTATCTTTGATTCTTGCCCCATATTTTTCTGATATGTTTTTTATAACCCGTTTTATTTGAGGAATTCTGTTGTTTTGGGATATTATGAACGATATAAGCGTTTCGAAAGGTTGCTGATTAAGTATCCTGATGCCAGGGGCGAAGTCTATCGCGTCACGCATAACAATATCGTTTGCGTATAATATCTCCTTTATTTTTAAATAATCTCTTTTCAAATCAAAGTAATCAATCCATATATTTTCGAAATCTTCTTTGGAACATGGGTAAAATTCTATTTCGTTTTTGCCTGAAATATCTTGCTTGATATAGAGCACTCTGTTATGGGCTATTATTTGATAATGCTTCTCCAACAATTTTTCAAACCGAAAGCATTGGCCACATTCTAATATTTGCTCTATGTCAAAGCTATTAAAAGTTGACATAATAATTTTATTGTCTATATATTTATACTCCACTAAATCTGTCTCCTTTATAATTACTAATAAAAGTTTTCCTAACCTTAAATAAGCGGCGCAAAAGCGCCGCAATTAAGTAGCTGTGTTTATTCTTGCAAAATTATATATGTTGGCGGATTTTCTGGTTCCATTTGCACAAGCATTGTTTCTGCTTCTTCCCATGATTTTATACGCATGAATCTCCAGTTTTCTTCTTTTGCTGCCAATATAATCGTTCCGGATTCAAAAACAAAATATGCATATTTATCATTTCCAGAAGAAAATATGAGCTTATCATATTCCGGGATAATTATATTTGTATCCACACCGGCATACGGAAGAGCCTCGTCGCTTTGCATCGCATATAGCTTATTGAGCAAATCCGGGAAAGAATCATTTATTGCATCGTTTTCGTAAAATATATTATAATGCGGCAAAAGGTCTAAGTTAAGGTCAGGCAATCTGCTATTTATATCTTGCTTAAAATGGCTAGTGGTTTCAAAATTATTATACACAACCGAATAACCGCTTTCCAAATTTTCTAAAATATAACCGCAAAGCTTATTTGGCTCCGATTGTGTAGATAAAACGACGACCGCATATTTATCGTCTGCCGCGACGTATCTCGCGTAAACCGGCTCGCTTAACAATTCGTAAGATATAATCGGAGTTATAATAGAAGCGTATTCTGATGCCGAAGCTGATGGACGCCTGATTTCTCCATGGTCAAATACGTATTTTTCAATAAGACTGTTAAAATGCTCCCTATATAAAACGCCTTTTTGGCCGTGGGATAAAATAGCTATTCCGTCCTTCGTTTCATAGGCAGCAAAAACAGCCAATCCTGCTGATATTTCAAAAAAGCTTGTTTCTTCATATTCCTTCAGGGATGATGGGCTGATACTTAAAATCAATATGTTTTCACCCTTATATTTTGAATCAACAAATCCTTTGCTTACTAAATCATCAATGCCAACGAACCGCTCAGTTTCCATATTATATAAGAAGCCTTTTTTGCTGACCAAAGAAGGCAGGGCATTATAATATCCATAGGCCCCGGAATATACTTCTTCAAGCATTTCAAAAACGTCGGTCAGAGCTTTATCAAGATCGGTAGTTGGCAGTGGGGAAGGGATAGCTTCAATATTGTCTACGGGATTTATGGCAGTGGCATCTAGTTGGGGGAATTCTGATGCTACTGCATTTTTGCTATCATTGTTAATATTTAATAAATCTGGCTGGAAATAAAAATATAAAGCGCCTAACGTTATTACGGAAAGCAAAACAGCCAGTTCCATAATTCGTATCGCTAAAGCGCCTTTGTTGATGGGCGAGTTACAATGAGGACAGACTTTGCTTTCCTCCGGAGCTGCAATTTTGCACTTTTTGCAAATCAAACGGCATCCCCCTTTTCTAAAAACTTATTGCCTAAATATATTCGCTTTGTTTATCTTTTATAGCGTCATAAACACTGTTAAGCTCATGAGCATGAACTTCAAGCAATTCGTTTAATGTATTTTCTAACGAGCCTATATTTTCATCATAGCGGAAAGTAACTTCCCACACGGGATTTATATATCCTTCCATCTCTTCAAAAGATACAGCAATGGTATCAAACACTTCTCCATCGTAATAATCATAAACAGCATCAAATTCCCAATCGCTGACATCTTTTTCTGTTGTTATCTTTAGATGACATAGATAGTCATTTTCACCATCAGATGTTGCATACAGACCTAGGACGTATTTATTGTGTTCACCTATTTTATATGTTCCCAGTTCCTTTTCAAGCACGCCTGTCTCATTATTCATAAGCATCATAACTATTGCAAATTCTTCCATGAATCTCCATCCTTTTCTATCCTTGCATATATTAACGGCTGTTTTTCAGGATTTGTTTCGCTATAGGTTATTGCGGAAACAAATCTTTCTTCACATGCCGCTATTTTCTCTTGGCTATCGGTGTGGAAAATCGCCAGCGGCTGGCCTTTGCTTACGAAATCACCTGTTTTTGCACATAATTGTATGCCTGCGGAGCAATCAATAATGCTATCAGCCAATTCGCGCCCAGCGCCCAGCATAACGGAAACAACTCCGCATTCTTGAGCATTCATTGACGTTATAAAGCCGTTGCAAGGAGATTTAACCTTTTGAACCACTTCTGCCTGTTTAAACAGCGATGTGTCACTTATATATTGTTCATCTCCGCTCTGGGCTTTAACCATTTCAATAAGCTTTTCAAGGGCTTTGCCAGATTTTATTGACTCTAAAACAAGTTCCTCACACATTTCAAGGCTGCCTTTGCCAGCAAGATAAAGCATATTTTTTGCAAGCTCAACACAAATATAGGTTAAATCATCAGGGCCTTTGCCCTTTAATACATCAACCGCCTCAATTATTTCAAGTGAGTTTCCTATATTGTTCCCCAATGGGATATTCATATCCGTAATGAGAGCTACGGTTTTTTTGCCGGCAGCTTCTCCGATTTCCACCATTGTTTTGGCCAAAGAAGTTGCATCGTCAAGATTTTTCATAAACGCGCCGCTGCCCGCCTTAACGTCCAACAATATACAATCTGAGCCTGCCGCTATTTTCTTGCTCATAATACTTGCAGCAATAAGAGGTATGCTATCGACTGTTGCAGTTATATCTCGCAAGGCATAAATCTTTTTATCTGCTGGAGCAAGATTTCCAGACTGACCGGCAAGGCATATCATATGCTTATTAACATTGTCGATAAATTCCTGATGGGTAAATGCAGTTTTAAGACCGGGAACGGATTCAAGTTTATCAATAGTTCCGCCGGTATATCCCAAGCCCCTGCCGGACATCTTTGCTACAGGCACGCCGCAAGAAGCAACAATCGGCGAGATAATAATAGTCGTTTTATCTCCTATACCGCCTGTAGAATGTTTATCCACCTTTATTCCTTCAATCATGCTTAAATCAACAATTTCTCCAGAATATGCCATATTTAGCGTAAGGCTCTTTATTTCATCTTTTTCCATACCGTTTATGCATATAGCCATAAGCATGGAAGACATCTGATAATCCGGGATGACACCACTAACATAACCATTAATAAAAAAAGCTATTTCATCATTGGTCAGAGGTAATTTATTTTTCTTTTTTTCCAAAATGTCATACATTCTCATTACTATCACCGCTCTTTATAGCATCAATAATAGGGGATATCGAGTTTTTATCAGTAAAGTCAACCTTTTTGCCATATGTTTCGATTATTGTTTTTGCATCAGCATCTAATTCTTCGGCTTTCTTTGTTTTTAAGAGCTTCACAATCATAAACATGATAAACTTATCAAACATACTCATCTTAGTATAATCAATTGCTCCACGAAGCATAAAAAGCCGAATTTGTTCAGCCATTTCTGGCGTAAAATTCCTCTTTTGTGCAGTTTCGGACGCTTCCTTCATTTTTCCTGATGAGCCAACAGCAACAACAATTATTTTCTTTCTATTCAACAAACTAAAATTCCTTTTTATCAAGGAAAACCCTATGATAGAGCCGGCATAAACCCCGCCGCAAAAAACGATGGTATTATAATTCCTCAAATCATCAAGCTTTATATCTTTGGACTTATAAATATCAGCGCCGACAGCATCGGCGATCCAATGAGCATACCTTTGAGAGCTACCATATTTTGATTTATAAACGACCACTACATCAGACATACATATACCCTCCCGACTAGTATTTTCCAACATCATAATTATAGCCAATTTAAAGACTTAATACAACCTTTTTGTAAATGGCAACGGTGTATAATTCAATGTTTTTGCGTAAAAGTAGCGCAAGCGTCGGGACTTGCGTTACCGACCACCAATTTTGGCGTTCTTTTGCCAAAATGGAATGAGGGAACGCGTTTTGTCCCGCAACTTTTAAGCAAAAATTACGTTTTGCGCCGTTGACAAATCTGTCAAATCACAAAACAAAGGGCTTACAGATAATCCGAGACTGTAAGCCCTTAAAAATCTACTTTCGCTTCAAGGTTATTTATTAATCTTAATACCTAATTGCTCTATAGCGTGAAAAGCAGCATTTTGCTCTGCTTCTTTTTTATTTTTTCCTTGTCCTTTACCAATAGCTTTTTTGCCGTGAAGAGCTTGCACAACGAAGTGCTTGTCATGGTCTGGCCCTGTTTCGGATAAAACAACATATTCTATCGGTTCTTTACTGGATTGTTGCAAATATTCCTGCAAGAAAGTTTTA
Organism: uncultured Defluviitaleaceae bacterium; assembly: GCA_964449985.1. Lineage (GTDB taxonomy): Bacteria > Bacillota > Clostridia > Lachnospirales > WRAX01 > CAYVCG01. The sequence continues at coordinate 9,737 of CAYVCG010000052.1, read as the reverse complement.
TTGTCACTAAACCTAAAGCCTGTGCGCATATTTAGAATTTCTTGCTCTAGCATAAACATAATGAATTTTTTGGCTTCTAAAAAGCCTCCATCCTTATATATTGCTCCGATAATAGCCTCTAGCGCATCTGAGAGAATAGAGTCTCTGTTTCTTCCTCCTGTTTGGTCTTCTCCTTTACCCATTTTTATGAATTCGCCCAGATTGATTTCTCTTGCTTTCTTTGCAAGCATAGTCTCGCAAACAACGCTGGCGCGAAGCTTTGTTAGTTCGCCTTCCGAAAGTTCAGTAAAGCGTGTAAAAATATAATCACTTGTTATAAGCTCTAAGACAGCATCACCAAGAAACTCAAGCCTTTCATTATCATCGAGCCTATTTAATTTATGCTCATTTGAGTATGAACTATGAATAAGCGCCTGCTGTAATAGCTTTTTTGATTTAAAATTGTATTTTATATTGTTCTCAATAGTATTTTCCATATTTATTATTCTTCCAATGCTATTTTAATATATTCTACTGCGTTGCCAACAGTTTTTACCTTCTTTATGCTCTCATCCGAAAACTCAAGATCAAAAGCATCCTCAAGATCGGCAGCAATTTGAAAAACATCTAAAGAATCAGCTCCCAAATCGTCGGCAAACGATGTTTCCAATGTTATTTTATCTTCCGGAATATTCATTTGCTCGGAAACTATACCCCGAACTTTTTCAAAAATCATATAATATTCCCCCGATAATGCATTAAATTCTTTCCTGAATCTTTGTTACGATATCCTTTTCAATAAATATTGAACATTGTTTGATTGCATTTTTTATTGCTGTGGAGTTAGAGCTTCCGTGCGCTTTAACAACAAGAGCCTTTAAACCCAAAAACGGCGCTCCTCCAACCTCGGCATAATCAAAGCTTTTTTTCAAATTTTTAAATGCCTTTTTAGACAAAAGCGCACCCACTTTTGTAATAAAGGACGACATCAGCTCTTTTTTTATCATCGAAAGCAGGGCTTTTGCCATGCCTTCCGCATATTTTAAAATGACGTTGCCGACAAAAGCATCGCAAACCAAAACATCTGCCTTGCCCACCGGTATGTCCCGCGGCTCAATGTTGCCGATAAAATTAAGGTCGGATTGCTCCAAAAGTTCATATGCCTCTTTTGTTAGAGAGTTGCCTTTCTCTTTTTCGGCCCCTATATTAACAAGGCTCACTTTTGGATTTAAAACACCCATAACATGCTCCATATACACAGAACCCATTTTTGCAAATTGCAACAAGTAATTTGGCTTGGCGTCTACATTGGCTCCGGCATCAATGAGAAATGAAAAACCGTCGGAATGAGGCAGAAGTGTAGCAAGAGCAGGGCGCTCTATACCTTTAATACGGCCGACTATAACAGTCGCTCCGGCTAGAAGCGCACCGGTACAGCCAGCAGAAACAAATGCACCCGCTTTTTCAGATTTTAAGAGATTAAGCCCAACTACAATAGAAGAATCCTTTTTTTGGCGTATTGCGGTTGTTGGCGATTCATCATTTGAAATAACCTCTGATGCATGTATAATTTCAATCCTAGCCTTATCATATTCATATTTTAACAGTTCATCTTTTATTACTTTTTCGTCGCCTACAAGCAGAATACGAGTATTTTTTTGCTCTAATGAATCAATAGCGCCCTTGATGACGGCCGCTGGCGCATTATCTCCTCCCATAGCGTCCACCGCTATAGTTATTTGACTACTCATAAACGAAATCCCTCCATTTTGCACATAACATGTAACAATTTTCAGATATCAGCATATTAATAAAGACAGCCAAACAGCTGTCCCAATTAATTAATAATAAAATTATTCAGTTTCCATAACGACCCTTTTGTTATATGTTCCGCAAGCTCTGCAAGCTCTGTGAGCTTTCATAAGCTCTCCGCATTTTGAGCATTTCACAAGGTTAGGCATCGCAATAGTAAAGCTTTGAGCGCGTCTTTTATCACGTCTTGCTTTAGAAATCTTACCCTTTGGGCAAATAGACATCCTCTACACCTCCTTAAAATAATCCATAAATTTAGCGAACCTCTCATCAACATGCCCTGTATCACAGCCACAGTTGCTCTTGTTCAAGTTAGCACCGCATTTGGGGCAAAGCCCTTTACAATCTTTAGAGCAGACAAACTTTACAGGAATTTCAATAAGAAGATTTGTTAAAACCGCATCCGACAAATTGACTTTATTGGAAGACATACTCCAAGCTTCTTCATCGGGACCAAGGTCATCAGCAGTTTCGCTAAATTTGCTGTGAATTTCAAATTCCAATACTTCTTCAACAGGTTCGAGGCACAATGCGCATTCTGAAGAAACCCTAGCGGAAATAAAACCATCAAACGAAAAATAACCATCATATTTTTGAAGCATACCGTTAACGCCAGCAGTTATTTCATCGTCAATAAGCCTATATTCCTCCGGGATTTTAAACGATTCTGAAAAAGATATTGATGTTTTCTCACCAGTTTTCATTTTCTCCACGTTTATAAGCATAAATTCACCCCGAATATGATATATTCAAAACCTATAAAACAGAAAAAATATTAAACAATAACAATGGCTTATTATACAACCAAAACACCGCTTTGTCAACCATTAGCAAATGATTTTCGCTTAAAAATTTCCTTGAAGCCATTTATCAATATCATTATTATACACCAAATTTAATAAAACTTGAATCAAATAAATCAAAATCAAAAAAACCAGCCATTCAGTTTAAGAATGACCGGTTTTGCTATTTAAATAAATGCTGATTAAATCATCATTTACTTAGAAATTATAAAAATTGCGTGATACAAGATTTTTCATTAAAATAAGACCCATCGCCTGTGCGGCAGTATTAGTTTCAGCAACCGATTGTACTTCAAATGTGGATTTAGACAAAGCGATATATTTGTCCACAATACTATTCCATGTGGCAGGACCTATAATGCCATCTGCTGTTAAGCCAAACAATCTTTGATATGCTTTTACTGCTGCTTCTGTTCCACTGCCAAAAACACCATCAGCTTTAAGTTTTGGAATTGCAGCATAAAAATCAGAAATCTTGTTTAAATATTTTTGCATAATCAAAACATTGTCACCCCTAGAGCCGACTCTAAGTGATGTTCCTGGATATAATGGTCTTTCCGGAACTCCCGTCTTTTTGCATTCCTCCATTATTTTTTTCCATGAAGTAGGCCCGACTATGCCGTCTTGCGTTAGCCCAAATATTTTTTGGAATGCTATTACAGCTGATTGTGTTCCACTACCAAATTTTCCATCCTCCGTCAACTTTGGTATTGATGGGTATGTCTTAGATATATTATTTAAGCATTTTTGTATTTGCAAAACAGCCGGCCCAGTTGAACCCACTTTCAATGATGTTCCTGGGTATTCTGGGGTTGTTCCGCTTGTATCAGGAGGAACAGCGACATTTTCTCTTATACCATAATAGATTTCGAAAAGCTTTCGCCATGTTGTTGCTCCAACAATGCCGTCTGGTTTTAATCCAAATAGGCTTTGGAATGTTACGACAGAATTATGTGTTGTTCTATCGAAATATCCATTTTCAATAACAGGCAAAACACCCGGATAAAATTGTGATATATAGTTTAATAAGAATTGCAACTGAACAACATCTGATCCTTTAGAGCCTTCCTTAACAACAGTTGAAGGAGGATTAAGCCCAACATCTATATATTCTCCTTCGCTGCCAAGCTCTGAAAGCTTTTTAATAGCTGTATATATTGATGAAATTTTATACCAAGTTCCTTTTCCTATAATGCCGTCTGCTATCAAACTAAATGTTTCTTGAAAAACCTTTACTGCTGTCGTTGTATCGCTGCCGAAAAAACCGTTTGGATTTTTAATTTCTGGTATAAGTGGATAGTTTACCCTTATACGATTCAAGTAATTTTGCATCCTTTGAACGTTAGCTCCACTTGAGCCTTCACGCAGAGGAGTACCGGGATACGATTCATACACTGATGAAATCTTCTTGCATTCAACAAGCTCTATATCATCCGGGTAGTAATATTTCAATATTTCAAGAGGGCGCATACCCTTTTCTGCAAGAGTAACAGTACCCCATTGAGAAAGACCCGGGCATGTCGAAGTCGTTCCATTGCAGTATTCCGTAAAATACGGCTCTTTGCGACCCTGACGCCTTACGTAATAATTAAATATTTCATCAACGATGTTGCTTATGTTTTCAAAGATATTTCTGCCAAAAACAAAGGCTTGGTCATATGCTGTTGAATTTGTAATATTAAATGAATAACCTTTACTTGGATACCATTCGGTATAAATCCTGTTAAGAATTAATGAAATATGACAGTAAATGTTTGCAACCAAAGCGTTCTGCGGCCATGTTGGATAGATTTCGCTTGAAGCAACGTTTTTGATGTAGTATTGGAATGGAACCGTGACGTTTTCTGCTGCAGAGTTTGGTCTTCCCAAATGGACTATAACTTTATCCGGAATGATTACATCTTGCAGTATTTTGCCCTTTGGAAGAAATGATTCTTGCTGTCTTGTCACGTTCATTTCTACAGCAGGAGCCGGTATGTTAACCTCATTTACATAGATAGTTCTGGTCGGCTCTGCACTCATTGGTATTAGATTGACAGGTAAAAGTGATACTTCTTCATCAAAGATTTGTACACCTCTAATAATAGTTGTGTCATAGCCTTTTGCGTTAATTTCCACATCATAGCTTAAATAGAATGGCCCTGGATTATATGGATCTAATGAATTACTTTTGGCTGGCGCGTCAAGCTCTACAGTTTCTGCAATGCCATTTTCATTTGTAGCCAATTCATATAGAATTCTGCCGCCGCTGCCTTTTATTTTAATATCTGCCTTATTTACCGGGAGGGATTGGCTACCGGTAAAAACCTCTATTTTTAGTTTTCCTCTACCCATGTATAACACCCCTGTCTGTTACATTAACTTTATTAGCCTGCAAAACAGTATAAGATATAATATACTGTATTTTGGTTTTTAATTAAATGTTACATAAAATTGCATATAAAAATAAAATGTGCCAAGCCTTTACACTTTTAAAGCTTAATCACTTTTTTATTAGCTTCCTTATATAATCAGTTTTGAAATAATAATTGTGAATAAGCAATTTTTTTATCACTTTCTAGATTTTAAAAGCATATACTGAAAAGAGGATCTTCGGCTAAAATTAAATACAGGAGGGACTATATGGAAATAATAAATCAACCTTTTTACAAGCAGCCAGTAAAAATACCTCAAAACTCTCCTCCGTGTTATCATCCGGAACGTTTTTCAGGAGTTTGCGAAGAAGATTTACATACACTAACAAATATTCAAAACTGTATGGTTTATATTTGGCTAAAATCAAGCGAACAATTTTGGTTTTATGTTTTAAAAACGTGTCATACATATGTTAAAGGATTTGCATGGTTGAATGGATGGGTTTATGTTCGCATTGCTTTGAATGAAATAGAATCGTATTATTAATTAAAGCATTACATATTTATGGGAGGAGGTGTTCATTTGTTTGCAGACAATAGGTGGGATATCGAAAGCACCTCACAAAACAATAATATATCTGCTTCTTCTAATTCCGTTAATATCCCCTCACAAGCCGAATTGCGTGAATTTAGCGACAGCGAGCTGGAATCAGGATATGATAGAGAAACTAATACATGGGAGGTTATTGTAAAATATAATGGAGACATCCTAAGGATTGAAAAGGAACTTGGTGTTGAGATAGAACTATTAAGCGAAGACTATGCCATCGTAACATTAGAAGGCTCAAAGATAGAAACGCTTAATAGCTACAAAGAAATTGAGCATATAGAAAAACCTAAAAACCTTGCTATAACTATTAACGAAGGTTTAACTGAATCTTGCATTCGTCCAGTCCAAAGCGTAAGTGGATTTAACCTTTCAGGAAAAGGAACAATAGTTGCGATAATTGATTCTGGTATTGATTACACACATCCCGACTTTAGAAATGATGACGGAACGACAAGAATATTATATATCTGGGATCAAACAGCGATTGGAAATCCTCCTGAGGGTTTTAGAAACGGTGCTCAATACGATGAAAAAGAAATAAACAGGGCACTAGCAAGCGAAGATCCATACACAATTATCCCAGAAATTGATTACAACGGACATGGAACGGCAGTTGCAGGAGTTGCTGCAGGAAATGGGCGAGCAAGCAAAGGAGAAAACAAGGGCGCTGCGCCCGAAGCATCTATAATTGCTGTTAAACTTGGAGAAAAGGGCAGAAAATCTTTCACACGAACAACAGAGATGATGAGGGCAATAAAATATGTTGTTTCAATAGCAGAACGAATTAATATGCCGATATCTGTAAACATAAGCTTTGGCACGAACAACGGTTCGCATGACGGGAGCTCGCTTTTCGAGACTTTTATTGATGAAATGGCTCAAAAATGGAAGACAGCTATAGTAGTTGCATCCGGAAACGAAGGATCGGCAGCACACCATCATGCTGGAAAAATGCAAACAGGAGAAATGGCGACAATAGAGTTTTTCGGCTCAGCAGGCTTAAACTCTTTTTTTATTACGTTATGGAAAAACTTTGTTGACACATTCACAATCGAGCTGGTTTTACCAAATGGGAAAACAACAGGCGAGATTACTTACACAGATCAGTCAAAGGTAGTTAACTTTAATGATACCGGCGTTTATGTATACTATGGGCAGCCTCGGCATTTTAATGAAGACCAGGAAATATTCTTCCAAATCAAAGCCTTGAAAGAAACTGTACCGGAGGGTTTGTGGAAAATAAAAATAAGGGCTCTGGAAGTAGTCGATGGGAGATATGATATCTGGCTTCCCATAACGGAAATAGTTACTGAAAGAACCTCATTTTCTATCCCTACATCGTTAACAACATTAACTCTGCCATCAACTTCTGAAAGAGTAATAACTGTTGGCGGATATGACCATCGTTTAAATAGCATAGCAAGCTTTTCCGGAAGAGGATACACTCGAAACGACGTTTATGTAAAGCCTGACTTGGTTGCTCCCGCTGTTAATATTATTGCTCCTAAAAAAGGAGGAGGGTATGACTCATTTACAGGAACCAGTATTGCTGCTCCTTTTGTAACGGGCGCTATTGCATTAATGATGGAGTGGGGGATTATAAAAGAAAATGATCCGTTTCTATACGGACAGCGCGTGAAAGCATTTTTAAAAATAGGCACGCTTAAAGAAAAGAAAATTCCATATCCAAATCCCGAATGGGGATATGGCTCATTATGTCTAAAACAAACTATGGACATATTAAAGGACTATATGAAAGGCGGGCAAACAATCAGTAAAGGCAGCGTTGATGCTCTTATGAAGAAAGAGCACAAAACCCAAACCCAAGACGATGGCATCAATAGACATCTGTTAGCCCTTTTAATTATGTTTATTATGAGTAAACAGACCTAATGCAATCTCTGCATTATAAAATATATTTTTGATCGGAGGAATAGTATGCAGTATAAGCGCTATACAATGCAGGATATTTACGGTAAAGCAGATTTGCCTGGAGAAGGAAGACTACAGGTGGGGACTTTTGCCATTGATGTCGGTAAGCCGGCAAGCAACGCCATTGTTCGAGTAACTGCCCATGGAGACGATTCGAAAATAATAGAAGAACTAATAACCGATTCATCAGGCCAAACACCTGAAATAAACCTTGCAGCTCCACCCGTGGAATACTCAATGGAGCCAGGGCAGCCAAAGCCATACAGTGAGTATGACGTTAGTATAACAATGGAAGGGTACGAACCGATGAAAGTAAAAGGTGTGCAGATTTTCCCTAATGCAACCGCCTGCCAAGATGCAAGGCTTCGGCCAAGTGTTGATTTTGGTGGCCAACCTGAGGTATTTACAATCGCAGAGCCGGTTCTTTGGGGAACATATCCTCCTAAAATACCGGAGGATTCCGTTAAGGAATTACCTCCGTCAACAGGTTTTGTTGTGCTCCCAAAAGTCGTTATTCCTGAGTTTGTTATTGTTCATAATGGGGTTCCTACAGATAAAACAGCTCAAAACTACAGGGTGCCTTTTAAAGACTATGTTAAAAACGTTGCTAGCTGTGAAATATATTCAAACTGGCCTGAATCTACGATAACAGCAAATATCTTGGCGATTATTTCGTTTACACTTAATAGAGTTTATACCGAATGGTATAGGGGCAAGGGGTATAACTTTACAATTACTAATTCGACTGCTTTTGATCATGCGTTTAACTATGGCCGCAATATCTTTCAAGAGCTATCAGTTATAGTTGATGAAATTTTTAACACATATGTTACAAAACCCGAAATAAGGCAACCGTTATTCACCCAGTATTGTGATGGAAAAAAATCCCTTTGCCCTAATTGGATGTCACAATGGGGATCCAAAAGCCTTGGTGATCAAGGATATGGCCATGTAGAGATATTAAAAAACTATTATGGAAACGAGGTTTTCCTTATGGAAGCTGAAAAGGTTGAGGGTGTTCCCAAATCTTTTAATGGGCCAAACTTACAGATGGGCTCAAGTGGAGATAATGTTAGGGTAATACAAGAGCAGCTAAACGCTATATCAGATAATTACCCGGCAATAAAAAAGATGAAGGTTGATGGTATTTTTGGCCAAGGAACACTAGCAGCAGTCGAAAGATTTCAAGAGATATTCAGACTACCTGCAACAGGAATTGTAGATATAGGAACATGGTATAAAATTTCTGATGTTTATGTTGCAGTTAAAAAGTTAGCAGAGTTAGTTTAAATTCTAGTAACAGGGCATCTAATTAAAGGATGCCTTTTTGTTGTCTAAAAATGCTATTCCGTGTCACATTTATGTCACGTTTCATTATAGGGCAAATCAATTGTGCATCTTGTTTATTTCAAATCCTGATGTATAATATATTGTAAAGCAATAGCCGATATTAAAATAGCTTTGTTGTGCTATGTATGTATAACGTCTTAATATACATATTACAGCAAATTGATAAATTTTTAGAAAATACTTTTATAGGAGGTCATTTCTATGAAAAATTTTAAAATCAAAACTAAGCTATTTATTGGGTTCGGAGTCGTGTTAGCAATGTTTATTGCTCTTGGGACCATAGCGTACCTTAATGTTTCAAAGCTCAGTGATTGTATTAAAGCGTTATCTGAAGATGCCTTGCCAAACACAAAGCTTATTTTGCAAATGAGAAAAGACTTAATTTCTATTGAAAAGAATTTAGCTGTTGCCCTTGCTTCTAATGAACGTTCTGTTATTCAGACTTATATTGACTCCGCCAATTCAGATAGACAGCGCCTTGTGGATTCAATGAACGAGTTTAAAACTGTTTCCCATGTGGATTCTAAGCTTATGAATGATTTTGAAAAATATATTAATGACGCCGCACCAATACGGCAACAAATTTCTAGCTATATTCTTACATTTGATCAAGATAATATAAATAAAGCTCTTTCTTTATTTATCACTACATACATGCCTACGTTCGAGATGGCGTCCCAAATTCTTACTCAGATATCTAATAATGAGGATATCAACTCAAGCGATCAGATTTTATCAGCAAACAATACTATTGTGTCGTCTGAGCTTATAACGCTTACCATGCCGATTATAGCCGTGATTTTGAGCATGTTTATTGTTGTGATAATAACAAAATCTATAGCCGGCCCTGTCATTGCCGCCGGATAAGCCGCTAAGGAAATCACACAAGGAAACCTG
>CAYVCG010000051.1:0-15133 GCA_964449985.1 uncultured Defluviitaleaceae bacterium | reverse complement strand
ATTTTATAAAGTTTTAATAAATATTCAGATAGAGGAAAAAAGATAGCAAAATTAACAGAACCGCCCATTTGGGCGGTTCATTCAAAACTTTATAAAAAATATTTAATTAAATTGTTCAAGCTGTCGACAATTCATTGAGCATAAGGATGCGCAATGCGCGCCCCTACAAAAATTTTGGTTTTAGGCCATTTGTAGGGGCGGCCTTTGGCCGTCCGTTATTAATTTTAGCATTTGTCAACATCGTGAAACTATTTTATTAAACTGTTTCTTAAAATTAATTATTTACCCTAATGGCTTCATAGTTGGGAAGAATATAACGTCACGAATGGAATATGATTGCGTAAGCAGCATAACCAAACGGTCTATACCCATACCCATGCCGCCAGTAGGAGGCATACCGTATTCAAGGGCTGTAAGGAAATCTTCATCTATCATATTGGCTTCGTCATCGCCTGCTGCACGAAGAGATTCCTGATATTCAAAACGTTTCCTCTGATCTATGGGGTCATTAAGCTCGGAATAAGCGTTCGCAAACTCTCTGCCCAAAATAAACAGCTCAAATCTCTCTGTATAATCAGGTTTAGACGGCTTTCTCTTGGTCAATGGTGAAATCTCCACAGGATGATCCATAAGGAAAGTCGGCTGGATAAGATTCTTTTCGCAATATTCCTCAAAGAAGAAATTAAGTATATCGCCCTTTAGATGGCGCTGTTCAAATTCAATATGGTGCTCCTTGGCGATTTTTCTTGCATCCTCCAGAGATTGTATTTCATCAAAGTCAATGCCAGTGTATTTTTTAACGCAATCAACCATTGTTATTCTTTCAAATGGCTTTTCCAAATCTATTTTCACATCATTAAACTCAATAATACCCGTTCCCACAACCTTTTTGGCAACAGCTTTTACAAGCTGCTCTGTCAAGTCCATCATGCCTTCATAATCTGTATATGCCTCATACAGCTCCAAAAGCGTAAATTCTGGATTATGACGAACGCTTATGCCCTCGTTTCTAAAAACCCTGCCGATTTCATAAACCCTCTCAAGCCCACCAACAATCAAGCGTTTAAGCGGAAGTTCGAGAGAAATGCGCAAAAACATATCCATATCAAGTGTGTTATGGTGTGTTATAAACGGCCTTGCAGCCGCTCCGCCAGCGATAGTCTGCAATACAGGTGTTTCAACCTCGAGATAGTTCCTCTCATCAAGAAACTCACGTATTGCCTTTATAATAGCAGAACGCTTAATAAACGTATCCTTAACCTCGCTATTGGTGATCAAATCCAAGTATCTTTGGCGGTATCTAATTTCCTGGTCACGCAAGCCATGGAATTTTTCCGGCAAAACCTGCAAGCTCTTCGTTAATAGCACAACCTCAGTCGCTTTGACAGATTTTTCGCCCTTTTGGGTCATAAAGACCTCGCCTTTTATGCCGACTATATCACCAATATCAAAATGCTTAAATTCTGCATAAGCTTCCTCACCGATTTCATCCTTACGGACATAAATCTGCATCTTGCCTTCTATATCATGGACATCGCAAAAAGAAGCCTTACCCATGACGCGTTTTGTCATCATTCTACCTGCGATGCAAATCTGCGAGCCTTGAAGCTTTTCAAAATCGTTATGAATAACGCCGCTGCTATGCGTAACATCATACTTTACTATAACAAAAGGGTCCTTGCCTTCCTGCTGGAGCTTAAAAAGCTTTTCCATCCTGATTCTATTTTGTTCGCTTATCTCTTCCGGACGCAACTCTTCCGGAACCTCATTATGTTGATCGGACATGAGGATTCCTCCTTAGTATTTTCCTTTTTAACTTATGAAATGCTTAGTATTGTATATTTAATTGTTCCTGCTGGCGCTTCAACCAACACATCCTCGCCGGTTTTTCTACCAAGCAAAGCATTCCCCAACGGAGATTCGTTCGAAATTCTTCCGTTAACAGGATTTGCCTCAGCTGATCCGACAATAGAATATTCGACTTCTTCCTCAAACTCTTGATCATAAAGCCGAACCTTGCTTCCGACACTGATGATGTTTTTATCAAGCTCTTCCTCATCTATAACCTCTGCGTTTCGCAGCATTTTTTCAAGCACAACAATCCTTGCTTCTATCTCTGCCTGCTCTTCTTTAGCAGCATCGTATTCGGCGTTTTCAGAAAGGTCTCCCTGACCTCTTGCTTCCTTTATTTTTTCAGCAACGTCCTTACGCCTTATCGTTTTCAATATCCTAAGCTCTTCTTCTCTTTCCTTTAAGCCTTCGTATGTTAAAACGGTTTTCTTTTCAGCCATGTTTAAAGTCCACATCCTTTATTATAATAAATCGGTTGCTATATCGCCAAAGACATTTTATATCAGCGATTTACCAATGTCAACCGATTGAAATAAATTAAATCACTTTTTTGATGAACTAATCACCGAACCAAGCCTATAAAAGCCGGAAACAGCCATACGCATTTTTTGTATTGACTCATAAACCTTCCATGCGGTATTAATATCATACTTTCTTTTCAAAAAAATCCTATAGTCGCTATTCTTTAAATAAAAGGCCAGCTCAAAGTCGCAAAGCGGCAAAGATAAGCCAAGCCCGGTTAGCCTTAAGCCATCAATAATAATCATATCACGGCGGTTATTAATAATGGTTTGCAAACGATTATCATTAAAAAAGCTTTCCCTCGATAAATCAAAATAAACGGCGTTTCTTTTAAATGCATAGTCAAAATTATAGCTCTCATCCGATATGTTTATTATGATATCGGCAGATGAGACGTAAGCCTTAGATGGTTTCACAAATCTAATATCAAGGCCTGTATCAAAAAATATATCCTCTGCCTTATCAAAAAGATCATCCGTTGGCTCGCTCTGCATCAAAACCGTTAGAAAATTAACCTCGCAATACATTGCATCCATAAAGCTTTCAATCAGGCATTCATTATCCCCGATAATAACAAACTCACAGTCCCTAATATGCTTGTTCAATATCTTTAATGCCTTTATGGCTGCTTTTACAATAAAAAACGGAACCAAGCTCAAACCGTCTGCAATACGTACATCAGGCGGCATTATACCTCTAAGTTCCCGCGGAGGCAAAAATATAACGACATCATAGTCCGTCAATGAATCCACGGTTTTTTTAAGAATAGCCTCCGTTTTTTGCATATCAGCCAATGCATTATCCTTTGTTAAAGGGAGCTTAACCATATAACCCTCTTGAGAAAAAAGACTGATATCTTCAAGCTTAAACGGGTTATATTTTTTAACATACCAATCAGTTAAAATATCTTGTTTGTCTTTTATAACATTGTATTTAACAGGTATCTGCCCTATATCGTCCAAATATGATATTTTAGCAAACTTTCTTTGCACATGTATCACCCCGCGCAGTTATATAAAATAAATATGTTAGGCGGTATGATGTTATGTTCGTTATTATATTAATCCTCTGGCGATATGTTCTATTTCGGCAAGGCTTTCAGACATATTTATCTTTAACCTCGCCTCAGGCGCACCTTTAATGCCCTTTATATACCAGCAAAAATGCTTACGCATTTCTTTAAGACCGATATGCTCACCCTTGTAATCTATGAGCATCCTTGCATGGCGTAAAGCCATTTCTAACCTTTCTTCATTGGTTGGCGGCGGCAAAATCTCGCCGGTTTCCAAATAATGTGTTATCTCATGGAAAATCCACGGATTGCCTTGGGCAGCCCGTCCAATCATAATAGCATCGCACCCCGTTTGCTCAAACATAGCTTTAGCATCCTGGGGCGATTTAATATCACCGTTCCCAATGACAGGTATTTTAACAGCCTTTTTCACATTTGCGATGACCTTCCAGTCAGCGTCTCCGGCATAATACTGCTCTCTGGTTCTCGGATGAACTGCTATTGCAGAAGCTCCACAAGCCTCTGCGATTTTCGCTATCTCAACCGCATTTATCCACATGGAATTAAAGCCTTTTCGTATCTTTACCGTAACAGGAAGCTTAGAAGCTCCAACAACAGCCTTTATTATCCTCCCGACAAGCGCCGAATCCTTCATAAGAGCCGAACCCTCGCCGTTTTTCACTATCTTAGGAGCTGGGCAGCCCATGTTTATGTCTACAAAATCAAAAGTAGCATCTTGGGTCAATCGTCCAACGATTTCTCCCATAATCTCCGGCTCAGAGCCGAAAATCTGAATACCTGCAGGCCTTTCCCTCGGATCAATACGAAGTAAATCCTTTGTGTTTTGATTGCTGTAAAATATACCTTTTGCGCTCACCATTTCGGAATATACTAGCCCCGCCCCAAGCTCCGAGCATATAACCCTAAACGGCAAATCCGTAATACCCGCCATAGGGGCAAGAAATATATCGTTTCTTGTTTCTAGATTACCAATTTTCATAATTCACCAATCATCTGTTCATTTCATATAAAATTCTCAAGCCCTCTAGGGTAAGATTAGGATTTATCTCATTAAATACATCAGTCCCCTGAGCTATAACCCTTGCAAGGCCACCGGTCGCGATAACCTTAGCATCTGTAAGACCAATTTCTTTTTTCAGCCTGTCCACAATATATTCTGTCTCGCCAATACGCCCAAAAAGTATTCCTGCCTGTATGCTTTCGGTTGTATTTTCAACAAGAAGCGACGTCGGTAAAGAAAGCTCCACCTTGCTTAGAAGCGCTGTTTTACTAAATAACGCCTCCGCACAAATTTTTAGCCCCGGGGCTGTTATCCCTGTGACAAACTCGCCGTTTTCATTAACCACATCATACGTTGTTGCAGTTCCATAATCTATAACGATGGCTGGCCCGCCATACAGCGTATACGCAGCCTGACAGTTTACGATTCTATCCACGCCGACTTCTCTCGGATTTATACCTTTTGTTATAAAAATATCCGATTTCATTTTATAGCTGGCTATCATAGGATTTATATTTAAATACTTTTTAAATCCATGAACAAGTGAATACATAATATCAGGAACAACGGAGGAAATTATACAGTTTTCCACGTCTTCGGCAGAAAAACCCGATTTCTCTAACACCGAGCAAATAAAAACCCCTGTCTCATCAGCCGTTCTGTTTGTTCCCGTTGTCATGCGCCAAGAATTTATAAGCTCATTATTTTTATAAGCACCCAAAACAGTATTTGTGTTGCCCACATCAGCAACGATTATCATGCGTATCCCTCCTTCTTAAACAGGCGCTATTGCTTCATCCCGTCTAAAAGCTGTTTTCCTTCCTGAGTTTTAAAAATGGAATACCACATACCCAGAGCCCTGATAAGCTCATTTTTTTCTTTTGCAAGCTTGTCTATCTCAAGCTTTGATCCAATCTCATCATAGTCATAGTCCGATTCATCGCCGAAAGCCTCAAAATAAACACTGCCATCCTCATAAAAACCCATAGTGAAGACTCCGTGAAGTTTTTCGGCATAGTATGTGCAAATTATTCTTATTTCATTTTTTATGTCCATTGGCAAATTATCAAACTCAGGATTAAACGAATACCCCTTCTTATAAAAAGAAGCGGCTCCAAGAGTGTTTTTTTTCATGTTTAATCACCCTTTTTTTAAAAATACTAATCTGCAAGCGTTGCCACCATAACAGCTTTTATAGTATGCATACGGTTTTCGGATTCATCAAAAACTGTCTCCTCAAATCTGGAGAATACTTCTTCCGTAACCTCGTTTCCTTTAACGGCCGGTAAACAATGCATGAAAATAACGTTTTCTCCTGCTTTGGAAATAAGCTTTTCGTTAACCTGATAAGGCGTAAGCAGTTTTATACGTTCCGCAGCCTTATCTTCTTCTCCCATAGAGCACCAAACATCCGTATAAATAACGTCACAACCAGATACAGCATCGGTGTCATCTGATATTACAATCTTGCTTCCGCTGTCTTTAGCAAAGATTTTGCATTCCTCAACAAGTTCTTCTTTAGGGAAAAGTTCCTTCGGAGTGCAAATAGTTATATTCATCCCGACCTTGGAAGCACCGATCATTAAAGCATTTGCCATGTTGTTTCTTCCGTCGCCTATATAAACAAAGTTGATACCTTCTACCTTGCCGAACTTCTCCTTAATTGTCAGAAGATCCGCAAGCACTTGGGTCGGGTGGTCATCATCTGTTAAGCCATTCCAAACAGGAACGCCGCTATACTCAGCCAATTCCTCTACAACTTTCTGGGAAAAGCCACGAAATTCAATCGCATCAAACATGCGCCCCAGAACTTTTGCTGTATCATAAACGGATTCCTTATGACCAAGCTGTATATCGTTTTTGCCTAAATATTCCGGATGTGCGCCTTCGTCCACACAGGCAACAGTGAAAGCACATCTTGTTCTTGTGGAAGGCTTTTCAAAGATAAGAGCGACATTTTTGTTTAAAAGCTTTTTATCAAAGATTCCGTCTCGCTTTTTTTGCTTTAGCTCATACGATAAATCAACAAGATACATTATTTCTTCTTTAGAAAAATCCTTTAAAGTCAACAAGCTTCTGCCCTTTAAATCAACCATGCTAATATCCTCCCCAAAGTTATTATATCGCGCATTAATCAATCCCGAACTTATCGTTCATCTTCTTCATAAACTTTTCTTTATACACGATAAAGCGTGCATGAGTGCCTCTGCCTATAACCTCTTTATCATTCCATGCCTCAACATCAAATAGAAGCCTTCTGCCGTCTATTTCTTTTAAAACAGCCTTCGCATTTACAACCTCCCCAACAGGAGTAGGAGCACAATGCTCAATATTCACCGTTAATCCAACCGTTGTGAATCCCGATGGAAGCTCGTTGTGCACGGCAAGCATAGCCGCCTGTTCCATCATCAAAATCATACATGGTGTTGCAAAAACAACCACCTTACCGCTTCCGAAATACTCAGATGTATCCTTTAATTCTACCAGCCTGTTTAGCTTGTATTCCATACCTAGTTTTATTGTGTGTTCCAATTCCATATTAATAAGCCTCCTTAGATATCTATCATCATATATTAAACAAAACCCTCTGGCCAAAAACAGACAGAGGGGTTTTAAATTTAGTGTTAACGATATAGTTGTTTTTATACGGTTTTATCAACCCCTGACAGTATATCAACAGCCGTGGGATATTCATTAACGTCAACCTCGTAATACTTGCTTTCTTCCTCACGGTTTAATATCTTTCGGAATTCATCACCGGTTATCTTTTCCCTTTGCATCAAAACGTGGGACGTTGCATGAAGAATATCAATGTTTTCTGACAAAATCCTTCTTGCTTCGCTATGCGCAGTTTCAACAATACGCCTTATCTCTGCGTCTATAGCAGTAGCAACACCTTCGCCATAGTTGCGCGTATGAGCGAGATCCCTTCCGATAAACACTTCTTCATTGTCATTGCCAAACTGGATAGGCCCCAAAACATCACTCATACCGTATTTAACAACCATATTCCTTGCGATATTTGTGGCGCGTTCAATATCACTGGAAGCGCCTGTCGTAATATCCTTCATGATAAGCTCTTCGGCGGTTCTCCCGCCAAGCAGCGCTATAATATCTTGCTCCATATATTTTTTTGAAAGAAATGTTTTATCATCGCCCGGCAGAGGCATAGTGTATCCTCCTGCAAGCCCTGTCGGGATAATGGAGATTATATGAACGGGGTCGAGCTCGGATAACAACTCATGAAGCAGCGCATGGCCTGTTTCGTGATAAGCTGTCATCTTTCTTTCCTTAGGCGAAACCACCCTGCTCTTCTTTTCCGTTCCAACGCCGACTTTTATAAATGCCCGCCGAACTTCTTCCATATCAACTTCCTTTTTGTTGTTTCTTGCCGCAAGGAGAGCAGCCTCATTCAAAAGATTTTCCAGATCAGCACCAGTAAAACCGGCAGTTGTTTGAGCTATAACTTTAAGGTCTACATCCTTTGAAAGCACCTTACCCTTCGCATGGACAGTTAAAATCTCTTCTCTGCCTTTAGCATCAGGTCTTCCAACAACGACGCGCCTGTCAAACCTTCCCGGTCTTAAAAGAGCCGGATCCAGTATGTCAGGGCGGTTTGTTGCTGCTATGATTATAACACCTTCATTAACACCAAAACCATCCATTTCAACAAGGAGCTGATTTAGCGTTTGTTCTCTTTCATCATGGCCGCCGCCAAGCCCAGCGCCCCTGCGCCTACCAACAGCGTCTATCTCATCAATAAATATGATACACGGCGAATTCTTCTTCGCCTGTTCAAACAAATCTCTAACTCTGGAAGCGCCGACACCGACAAACATTTCAACGAAATCCGAACCAGAAATACTGAAAAACGGAACGCCTGCTTCTCCGGCCACGGCCTTTGCAAGCAATGTTT
Source organism: uncultured Defluviitaleaceae bacterium (assembly GCA_964449985.1). Taxonomy (GTDB): domain Bacteria; phylum Bacillota; class Clostridia; order Lachnospirales; family WRAX01; genus CAYVCG01. Next base: position 6,811 of record CAYVCG010000051.1, on the reverse strand, counting down.
TACCTGTTCCCGGAGGGCCGACCAATAAAACGCCTTTTGGTATTCTTGCGCCGATTTCAACATATTTTTTAGGCTGCTTCAAAAATTCAACAAGCTCCTGAAGCTCAGTTTTTTCTTCGTCAAGCCCTGCAACATTGGAAAAAGTGGTTTTCTTTTTGTCATCCGGCATAGCCTTTGCCTTGCTCTTGCCAAATGACATAACCCGTCCGCCTCCGCCTCCACCTTGCATCTGCTGTATAAACACGAACATAATAATAACAGAAATGATAATAACAACGGTAGGAACGAGCAGAGAGAATATCCAGCTTGTTTTAGGAGGCAAAAGCGTTTCGTATTTTATTTGTGAGCCGCTTGCAATCATTTCATTAATCAGGGCATCCAAGTTTCCAATATCAACAACCTCAACGGTTTGAATCTTATCTTCCTGCCCCTTTAGTACGACCATAGCCTTGCCGGCATTAGACACCTCAAGATCCTTTTGGACCTTGACGCTTAAAACACCGTCATTCTTAATTTCTGAAATAAGGTCGCTGTTAGTAAAAGGCGCCTGAGACGGACTTGGTTGCATATCAACAAGCGATACAAAAGCAATTATGATTAACAAGATGATAGCATATATACTCGCGCTTTTAGCATATTTTTTCATTTATGTTCTCCCTTCGTTTAGTGCATATTAATATTTAAAGTAATTAGGCATTTTTCACATATAATAACAATCCAATTTATTTATATTATCATACCAAAAAAATAAAATCAACTAAATATTTACATAAGCTTTAATGCAGATATATTTAAATATATGACGATAATAGACCCAATAACCCAACCTTATTAAACGGGAAAAACCTGATCAATATTTTACCGACAATTTTGTCCGCCGTTATAGGCCCCATATTTCTGCTGTCATTACTGACATTTCTATTGTCCCCCATTATAAAATACTCATTTTCTTGTAAAACCAAGTCATATTCCCTATCATCGCCTTCATCATAATCCGCATACGGTTCATCCATCAAAACATCGTTAATATAAACATTTCCTTGTTTAATAAAAATATGCTCGTTTGGCAAAGCAATAACCCTTTTTACTATATTTTTCATTTGACCGCTATCTTCTATAATGCAAACGATTATATCCCCTCGAGACGGTTTGGAAAGAAAAGACCACACTCGAGACATCAAAACCCTATCTCCATCATACAAGGTGTTTTCCATAGACGTTCCTTCGATTTGCAAAGGCCAGCTTATAAAAAACAAAACACAAGCAATAACCATTGCCAACAAAAAAGACTCAATCCATTCCTTTAGTTTTTTCCTATTATAGTCTTTCAAAGGTTACGCCCCCACACTAATTTTAGAAACTAACTTTATCATTAATATCTATCTATGTCAATGAATGGAAAAAGTTTTTTTAAGTATTTTTTTAGGTTGTTAATATTATAAAAAAAATATCGCTTTTTTTATAATAGTTTTTTTTGATTTGATGTGATATATTTAGTACAGAAATTATAATTTCAGTGTTAATATCTATCGCCATGAAACCAAAACCGGAGGAATTTTTTGATTATGCAAAGCGCAAAGAAATTTATAGATGTGTTTGAACAATTTCATTTCCCAGTGTCTATTACAGCGCCGCTAAAAACAGCTACAGTCAGAAGCATCGACTATATTAAAGCCGAAAACAAGTTAAACATAACTATGGAAATAAATAGTATTATTGATGAAGCCTGTATCAAAAGTCTCAAAGATGAGATATTAAAAAACCACTCTTTTGATTCGTGTAACATCTCTTATTTTTATGCGCTTAGTGAAAAAGATAATGAAAAAATGCTTAGAGCCTATTGGCAGAACCTAATGCTTGCTATTTTTGATGAAAGCCCAATATCCCATGCTATATTATCAGGAGCAAAACCTAAACTGTCAGAAGACAACAAGCTCATTCTTGGGGTTGAACCGGGAGGAGCATTTATTCTCAAATCAAGGCAAGTGGATCGTTTTATAGAAAATTTGCTTAAAGAGCGCATTGGTTTGCATGTTAAGGTAATCTTTAAGCAAAAAGCTACGACTGAAAAAAGAAACGATATGCATTATTCAGATATATTAAATCATCCCGTAATTATAGAAAAAAAACTATCAAAGCCTGAATCAGAGCAAAAACCCGATACCCAAAAACAAAAAAATACAGCTCCCTTCCCTAAAAGAAAAAGTGGCAGAGGTGATATTGTCTTTAGCCAAAAAATTGAAGCCCCGCCGTCAAAGCTGTCGGACGAACTGGAAATGGACAATGATATAGTCGCCCAAGGCATTATAACAGCTTTTGAATCAAGAGAAACAAAGAGCGGTAAGCTATTGGTTTCCTTTGATATGACTGACGGAACCGACTCTATTACGATAAAGTTTTTTTCAAAACCTGAAAGCTATAGTGATGAATTAAAAGCTCTTTTAAAAAAAGGAAGCAGCATAAAAGTTTTTGGAAGAGTGCAGTATGATGATTTCTCAAAAGAAGTCAATATTATGGCGAGGGAAATATCTCCCGGCGAATTTCGGCTTAACAAAAGAATGGATAATGCCGAGCAAAAGCGCGTTGAGCTGCATCTTCATACAAATATGAGCAAAATGGATGCGATACAATCCGCTTCCGATTACATAAAGCTTGCCAAGGATTGGGGGCATAGCGCTGTTGCTATAACAGATCATGGCGTTGTTCAGGCTTTTCCCGAGGCGATGGATGCCGCAAAGAAACACGGTATAAAAGTAATATACGGCGTCGAGGCATATTTAATTGACGATTTGTCTTCTATAGTTAAAGACCCAAAGGATAAAACTCTTGATGACAGCTTTGTGGTTTTTGACTTAGAAACGACGGGTCTACGAAAAGAACTGTGCGAAATTATAGAAATCGGCGCTGTCAAAGTAATAAACGGCGAGGTTGTAGGCCACTTTAACCAATTTGTAAATCCCGGCTCTTTGTTGCCTGCAAAAATTACTGAGCTTACAGGCATAACTGACGATATGTTAAAAGATGCTTCCTCAATTTCCGATGTGTTTCCTGATTTTTTAGAGTTTATCGGCAATTGTTGTTTGGTTGCTCATAATGCTCAGTTTGATATAGGCTTTATTCATCATGCAGCAAGACGGCTGGGATATGAAATAAATAACTCCGTTCTTTGTACGGTAGAATTATCCAGAGCGTTATTGCCGGAGCTTAATAACCATAAGCTTAATACGCTTGTCAAGTATTTTGATGTTACTTTAAAAAACCATCATAGAGCTTGCGACGATGCCGCGGCAACAGCGGATGTTTATATCAAGCTCATAGAGATGCTTAAAACCCGAAATATAAACAAGCTATCAGAAATAAATACGATTACGAACGAAAAAAGCGGCAAGAAAAATAAATACTATCATGCCGTCATACTTGTGCAAAACTCTATAGGCATGAGAAATCTTTATGAACTTATTTCTCTTGCGCATATAAAGCATTTCAACAAGCGGCCTCGCATACCAAAAAGCGAATATTTGCGCCTGAAAGAAGGGCTTATTATAGGAACGGCTTGTGAAGCTGGCGAATTTTATAAAGCTGTCAGGGATAATATGCCATCAAACCATATAAAACAGCTTGCGGCATTTTATGATTATTTTGAGATACAACCCCTTGCCAATAACGAATATATGGTTCGTGATGGTATAGTGGCAGACAGGCAGGCATTAGTAGACATAAACAAGCGCATAGTGGAGCTTGGTGAACAATATAACAAGCCTGTTGTTGCAACATGTGACGTTCATTTTATGAATCCTGAGGATGAGATATACAGAAAAATCATTATGGCGGGTTCAGGCTTTAAGGATACTGATTATTCTACTCCTTTATTCTTTAGAACAACGGAAGAAATGCTAAGTGAGTTTTCTTATCTTGGAGAAGAAAAAGCATTTGATGTTGTAGTAACAAATCCAAACCTTATAGCAGAAAGAATAGAAGCAGTAAAACCCATACCAGACGAAACATATCCGCCAAAAATCGAGGGCGCAGAGGAACAAATAAAAGAAATCACCATGAAACGAGCAAAAGAGGTTTATGGTGAAAACTTGCCGCCACTGGTGGCGGACAGGCTGGATAGAGAGTTAACCTCTATCATAAAAAACGGATTTTCTGTTATGTATATCATTGCCCAAAAACTTGTTTGGAAATCCGTATCAGACGGATATTTGGTTGGTTCCCGTGGTTCCGTGGGTTCGTCATTTGTCGCAACGATGGCGGGTATTACCGAGGTTAATCCCCTGCCCCCGCACTATATTTGCTCCAACTGCAAGTATTCCGACTTTGATTCAGATGAAGTAAGAGCCTTTGCTGGTGCATCGGGCTGTGATATGCCGGATAAAATATGCCCTGTCTGCGGGCAGCCCTTGGGAAAGGACGGGCACGATATTCCTTTTGAAACCTTTCTCGGTTTTGACGGCGATAAAGAGCCGGATATAGACCTAAATTTCTCTGGCGAATATCAAGCGAAAGCCCATGCATATACGGAAGAGCTGTTCGGGACGGGCTTTGTATTTAAAGCGGGAACTATAGGAACGCTTGCGGATAAAACAGCTTTTGGCTATGTAAAAAAGTATTTAGACGAGCGAGGCATGGCTAGACGTAATGCAGAAATAAATAGACTTGTTACAGGATGCACAGGCATAAAGAAAACGACAGGCCAGCATCCCGGCGGTCTTATGGTTGTCCCCAGCGACCAGAGCATATACAACTTCTGCCCTGTGCAAAGACCAGCAGATGACGTACAGTCAGACATAACCACAACCCATTTTGACTACCATTCCATAAGCGGCAGATTATTAAAACTGGACATACTAGGGCATGACGTTCCGACAATTATTCGTATGCTGCAAGATTTTACTGGCGTTGACCCAACAAAGGTTGATTTGGGCGACAAAGACGTTATGTCTCTTTTCACAAGCCCTAAAGCGCTTGGCGTAACACCGGAAGCCATAAATTGCAAAACAGGAACATTAGGCCTGCCTGAATTCGGAACAAGCTTCGTCCGCCAGATGCTTATGGATACCAAACCAAGCTCTTTCTCAGAGCTTGTGCGTATATCCGGCTTGTCTCACGGGACAGACGTTTGGTTTAACAACGCACAGGAGCTAATTAAAAATAATGTTGCAACCCTTAAAGAAGTTATACCAACTCGTGACGATATAATGGTGTATCTTATTAATAAAGGTGTCGAGAAGAAAGCTTCTTTTAAAATAATGGAAAACGTTCGCAAGGGCAAAGGGCTTAAAGACGAAGAAGCCGCAATAATGCAGGAAAACGGCGTGCCGGATTGGTATATAGAATCATGCAGAAGGATAAAATACATGTTCCCGAAAGGACATGCTGTTGCATACGTTATGATGACCGTTCGCATAGGTTATTTTAAAATTCATCATCCCCTTGCATTTTATGCAGCCAGTTTTTCCGTTAAAGCAGATTCGTTTAATTATGAAATAATGTGTAAAGGCAAAGAAATAGCAAAAATTGAGATGCGCCGTATTAATGCCTTGGGAAAAGACGCTTCTGCAAAAGAAAAGGATTCTTTAACAACTCTGGAGCTTGTTTTGGAGATGTATGAACGGGGTTTGAATTTTGCTCCGTTAGATTTATATAATTCTGACGCATTAAAATTCAAAATATCAGACGGGCTTATCTTGCCGCCGCTTTGCTCTATAGCCGGTCTTGGTGAAAACGCTGCTTTAAAAATTGTTGAAGAGCGTAGAAACGGAGAATTTATTTCAATACAAGATTTTAGACAGAGAACAAAAATATCAAAAACAGTTATAGAAATACTCAAAGAAAATCAAATACTTAAAAACATTCCTGAGACAAACCAACTAAGCCTGTTTTAAAAAAATGACATAAACAAAGCCAACAATGGGAATATTTTAATAATAAATATGTGAAGCTTTGTTAATTCATGTCGATAAGTATTTAGCACGTAATTTTATCACAACATCAGGAGGATTTAAGATGAAGCGGCGTTATAGATTCAAATCTATTATAACTGTTATGACAGCCATGTTATTTGTTCTGAGCGGATGCCAAACCAATCAAAGCGTATCAAATGAACTGATAACCATTGGCGCTACTATACCCCTTACTGGTTCGCAATCTGATACGGGTGTAGCCTCGTATAACGGATTATCAATGGCAGTAAAGGAAATAAACGATAATGGCGGCGTTTTAGGGAAAAAGATTGACTTGCTTGTATTGGACGATAAAAGCGATGGGAATACATCGGCAGACAATTATAGAAAGCTTAAAGATGACGGAGCTGTAGCAGTTATAGGTTCACTGTTTAGCGGAGTTACTATGACGCTTGCAGAAGCCGCAAATAATGATAGCGTTGCTGTTATTTCTCCCACTTCCACAAATCCAGACGTTACTAAAGGAAAGCCAAACATCTTCCGCTCCTGCTTTATAGATGATGCCCAAGCAGAAGCTATGGCCGGATTTGCATTAAGCGTTTTAAATGCAAAGTCTGCCGCAGTTGTATATGACTCGGGTGATTCTTATTCCACAGGTCTTGCAGATATTTTTAAAGCCCGATTTACAAGCGAGGGCGGAATAATATCCCAAGACATGCCATACGAAACAGGTAAACTGGATGTGGCCGGTTGTATTGCAAAGTTCACCGAAAACAAGCCAGATATCATATTCTTCCCCAATAGTGCAACCGAAGCTTCAGACACACTTGAAGCCATGCATAAAGCCGGAATATCAGATATTGTTATGCTTTCTACCGATACTTGTGATGGTATTTCAGCATATA
>CAYVCG010000050.1:0-15157 GCA_964449985.1 uncultured Defluviitaleaceae bacterium | reverse complement strand
ATTATTATGAATTTAGTATGCGGGGCATAAAATATATATAGGAGAGTTATTATGCAGAGAGAAATCTTATACGAGGGAAAATCAAAGATTGTATACCGTGGGCCACAGGATGATACCTGTATTATCGAATACAAAGATACGGCGACGGCGTTTAATGGTGAAAAAAAGGAGGAGCTTTTTAAAAAAGGCTTGCTAAATGCCTCCATATCAAACATTATATACAAATATCTTGAATCTAATGGCATAAAAACACATATGATAGAAGTTATAGACGATACTAGCGTTGTTGCAAAAAAAGCTGAAATTATACCTGTTGAGGTTATCGTCAGAAACTATGCCGCAGGAGGCTATAGCAAAAAATACGGTGTTAAAGAAGGAGAACGCTTAAACACCGCTGTTTTGGAATTCTGCTATAAAAGCGATGAATTGGGAGACCCGATGTTAAATAACAATCATATTAAAGCTCTTTCTCTTGCAACTGACGAGGAAGTTAAAATACTAACGGACTATGCCTTGAGCATAAACTCCTTGCTTACCGCATTGTTTGAAAAAGCAAATATAATACTCGCTGATTTTAAGCTGGAATTTGGAAGATGTGGCGGAGAAGTATTGCTTTGCGATGAAATATCGCCCGATTCCTGTCGTCTTTGGGATAAAACAACGTTGGAAAAGCTGGATAAGGATAGATTCCGCCGAGACTTGGGCAACGTTACACAAAGCTATGAGGAAGTTTTGGGGAGGTTGAAAAATGTCTGCAACGTATGAAAACCCTTTATGCAAGCGCTATTCAAGCAAGCAAATTCAAGTCATTTTTTCAGATGACAATAAATTCACTACTTGGCGCAAGCTTTGGGTGGCGCTTGCTGAAAGCGAAAAGGAACTGGGCCTTCCCATATCAGACGAACAGATAGATGAACTTAAAAGGAATATATTTAATATAAACTATGACGTTGCAAACAAAAAAGAGCGCGAAGTCCGCCACGATGTTATGGCGCATATACACGCTTATGGAGAGCAATGCCCGGCGGCTATGCCTATCATTCATCTGGGCGCAACATCATGCTTTGTTGGGGATAATACAGAAATTATTTTAATAAAATCTGGTCTTTTGCATATAAAAAAATTGTTGGTTAATACGATTTCAGCTTTGGCTGAGTTTGCTGAAAAGCATAAATCCCTGCCGACTTTGGCATACACCCATTTTCAATCCGCCCAGCCGACAACGGTTGGAAAACGCGCGACTTTATGGCTCATGGATTTGCTGTTTGATTTGGAACAGCTTGATTTTACTTTATCTGGCTTGAAGCTGCTGGGTTGTAAAGGAACTACCGGAACAGGGGCAAGCTTTTTACAGCTCTTTGATGGCGACCATGAAAAAGTTAAACAGCTGGAGAAGAAAATAGCAGAAAAAATGGGCTTCGAATCTGTTTATGCCGTTAGTGGCCAAACATATTCTCGCAAGGTGGATTATTATGTTTTATCTGTTTTAAGCGGAATAGCTCAAAGCGCATACAAATTTTCCAATGACATGAGATTATTGTCACACTTAAAAGAGTTTGACGAACCGTTTGAAGAAAAGCAGATCGGTTCATCAGCCATGGCTTATAAAAGAAACCCTATGCGCAGCGAACGCATAGCATCTTTAGCAAGATACGTCATTACAGATGCTCTTAACCCTGCCCTAACAGCAAGCGCTCAGTGGTTTGAGCGGACGCTGGACGATTCTGCAAACAAACGCATAAGCATACCGGAAGCATTTTTAGGCGTTGATGCAATACTTTCATTATATATAAACATTATAAGCGGGCTCACCGTTTATCCGAAAATGATTGAAAAGCATTTGATGGAAGAGCTGCCTTTTATGGCAACAGAAAACATTCTTATGCATTGCGTTAAAAAAGGCGGAGACCGCCAGAAACTTCACGAAGCGATAAGAAAACACTCTGTCGAGGCTGCAAGGCAAATCAAGCATAACGGTTCTGAAAACGATCTTATCAGACGCATATCGGAAGACCCCGTCTTTAATATAACCGAAAGCGAACTTAATGCCTTAATTTCGGCAAAGAACTTCACTGGCCGTGCTAAAGAACAAACTGAAGAGTTTTTATATACTGTTCAGGAAGTTTTGATTAATAATAAACAGCTTTTGGGCGTAGAAATAAATATAAATGTGTAGGAGGAAACGTTTATGCTAACAGCAATAGTCGGCATTAACTGGGGAGACGAGGGAAAAGGCAGAATGGTTGATTTGCTTTCATCAGATTATGACATCGTTGTCCGCTATCAGGGTGGAAACAACGCAGGGCATACTGTCATAAACGATAGAGGCAAATTTGTGCTTAATCTGTTGCCGTCCGGCATATTACGTGAAACAACAGTAAATGTAATGGGTAACGGCATGGTTATTGATATTGAGCATTTGTGTAACGAGATAACCTCTCTCACTGGCAAAGGCATCAAAATAACCCCGGACAATTTGAAAATAAGCGAAAAAGCAATCATTTGTTTCCCATACCATAAAATGCTTGATATACTTGAGGAAGAACGTTTGGGGGACAAAAAATTTGGCTCCACAAGAAGAGGTATAGCCCCTGTTTACGCTGATAAATATATGAAAAAAGGCATCCGTATGGGTGATTTGTTATCCCAAGACATGCTGAAAGAAAAACTGGAAAACATTTTGGAATGGAAAAACCTCACTGTTTCCGGCGGTTATAAAAGCGAGGAAATATCTTTAGAGCAAACTCTCTACTGGCTCAATAAATATGGAGAAATCATAGCGCCATATGTTTGCGATGTATCTAAATATTTGTTGGAAAACTGTGGGAAAAACATTATGTTTGAAGCACAACTCGGCGCACTGAGGGACATTGATTTTGGTATTTATCCATATACGTCTTCATCTCAAACAATTGCTGCTTATGCACCTATCGGTTCTGGCATACCGTCAAAGCAGCTGGATAACGTTATTGGCATTATGAAAGCATATTCCAGTTGTGTTGGAGAGGGGCCGTTTACGGCAGAGCTTTTTGGGGATGAAGCCCATCAACTGCGCGAAGCCGGAGGAGAATACGGCGCAGCCACCGGCCGCCCAAGGCGGGTCGGCGGTTTTGATATACCGGCCTCTATTTATGGAACACTTGCACAGGGGGCAACCTATCTTGCTCTAACAAAGCTGGATGTTTTATCATACCTTGACAAAATCCCAGTTTGTGTTGCCTATGAAATTGATGGAGTTAAAACAACGGATTTCCCTACAGGGGATAGACTTGGGCGCGCAAAACCCGTTTATGAATATGTAGAAGGCTTTAAGCAAGACATATCGACCTGCCGCAAACTGAGCGATTTGCCAAAGGCGGCATTATCATATGTGCGTTTTATTGAAAAAGCTGTTGGCTGCCCTATAAAATATATATCCGTAGGGGCCCAAAGAGATGATTATATAACTGTGGAATAACTAAAAAAGGCTACCAAAGGTTAATATGTAAATGTAAAAAAAGTGCATTCTGTATAAGCTCCTTTATACAGCGACTCAAGGGAGGGTTATTATGTGCGGCATAATAGGATTTGTTGGAAATGAAAATTCGGTTCCGTTTATTCTTGAGGGTTTAAGAAAGCTGGAATACAGAGGATATGACTCCGCTGGTATAGCGGTTTACAATAATAATGAATTTAGTGTTATAAAGCGCAAAGGCCGTTTGTCCGTTTTGGAAGAAGCTGTGGAAAAAGACCCAATAAGCGGCAACATCGGCATAGGCCATACCCGCTGGGCAACCCACGGTGAACCTTCAAACGTAAATTCGCACCCGCATTTGGGAAGCAAAAGCAAGATTGCCGTTGTTCATAACGGCATAATAGAAAACTTTAAACCACTGCGTGAAAAGCTGGAATCAAAGGGCGTTAAATTCGCCTCAGAAACAGATAGCGAAGTAATCGCTCAATTAGCGGAATATTATTATAAAGACGATATTATTGATACAGTAATCAAGGTTGTTAATGCTCTTGAAGGTTCTTATGCGCTTGGAATCATGTGTACTGACGAGCCGGATATGATTGTCGCTGTTAAAAAGGATAATCCGCTTATTGTTGGTCTGGCAGACAACGGCAATTTCATAGCATCAGATGTTCCTGCGATTTTAAGGCACACGACCCGCGTTTGCTATTTAGAGGATAAGGAAATAGCCATATTAAAAGGCGACAATGTTGCTTTTTACAATATGGATAAAGAAAAGATAGAAAAAGTTCCCGAAACTATCTCTTGGAGTTTTGAAAGCGCAGAAAAAGGCGGCTATGAACATTTTATGTTCAAAGAAATCATGGAACAGCCCCGCGTTTTGCGTGATACGATAAATTCCGTTATGGAAGGCGGAAAAAATAAAGCCATTGTTGATGGCTTGGATATAGGCGCATACGACAGAATCGTTATAACCGCCTGTGGCTCAGCTTATAATGCCGGAATGGTTGCTAAATACGTATTCGAGAAATTAAGCCGTATATCCGTAGAGGTGGATCTAGCGAGCGAATTCCGTTATAGGGACGCTATTATTGATGAAAAAACATTGGTTATAATTATTAGCCAATCTGGAGAAACAGCGGATACAATAGCGGCAATGAGGGAAGCTAAAAACAAGGGCGCAACAACGCTTGCTATAGTAAACGTTATTGGAAGCACAATAGCTAAGGAATCCACCCACACGATCTATACTGTTGCCGGCCCGGAAATCGCCGTTGCAACCACAAAAGCTTTTTCTGCGCAGCTTGCACTTTTATATATCTTGGCTGTAAAATTTGCCGCTAAAGTGGGCAAAATATCAGATGAGCAAGAAAATAAGCTAATGTCTGACATAAAGGCGCTTCCGCAAAAGGTTGAAGAGCTGTTTGCCCATGTGGACAAAATACAGCACTATGCCGCAACCTGCTTTAACTGCAAGAGCATTTTCTTTATAGGCAGAAATATCGACTATGCAATTGCTCTTGAAGGCTCATTAAAGCTTAAAGAAATATCATATATCCATTCGGAAGCATATGCCGGAGGAGAATTAAAACACGGCACGATTTCCCTTATCGAAGATAATACGATGGTCGTTGCTATCTCCTGCTGCAAACAGCTGTATGGCAAGACTATGAGCAACGTAGAACAGGTAATAAGCCGCGGAGCAAAGGTTCTGTTTATAACGGATTCTGAGGAAATTGTGGAAAATGATAAGGTTTCTGTTTTACACTTAAAGGATGTTTCGGAATTATTCGCTCCATCCCTTTCCGTTGTTCTGATGCAATTATTTAGTTATTACATAGCAGCTAATAAAGGCTGTGATATAGATAAACCAAGAAATCTGGCAAAAAGTGTTACTGTTGAGTAGGAGGAAAAAAGCGTGACAAATACCGTTAAAGAGGTTTTGGCATTTGTAAAAGAAAATGACGTAAAGTTTTTGCGCCTTGCCTTTTGTGATCTTTTCGGCGTGCAAAAGAATATTTCTATCATGCCGGACGAATTACCTTATGCTTTTGAAAACGGGGTTACGTTTGACGCTTCCGCCATAAACGGATTTTCCGATGTAACAAAATCGGATTTATTACTTTTTCCAGACCCCGCTACCCTTGATATACTTCCATGGAGGCCACAGGAAGGGCGCGTTGTGCGCTTTTACTGTGATATTAAAAACCCTGATAAGTCTGACTTTGAGGCTGATAGTAGAACCATTCTTAAAAAAGTAGTTAAGCGGTGTGAAGACATGGGATATGTTTGCAAAATCGGTTCTGAATTCGAATTTTATCTATTCAAAACGGATGAAAACGGTGAACCGACAAACATAACCTTAGATAATGGCAGCTATTTTGATATATCCCCGTTGGACAAAGGAGAAAACATCCGGCGGGAAATATGCCTTTGTCTTGAAGAAATGGTTATACGTCCGGAATCCTCTCATCATGAGAGGGGTCCGGGCCAGAATGAGATTGATTTCAAATTTGGCGATGCTTTAACGTGCGCAGATAACTTTTTGACCTTTAAATCAGTCGTTAAAGCGATTGCAGCCAGAAATGGCTTATTCGCCTCATTTATGCCAAAACCATTGCCTGATAAAAGCGGAAGTGGCTTGCATGTTAACCTTTCTCTTTCCCAAAACGGATATAATATGTTTAAGAGCAGCCCGGATGACCATAACAAGGTTGCGGAAAGCTTTATAGCAGGTATTCTGGAGAGAACGCCGGAAATGACTTTGTTCCTAAACCCGCTGGCAAACTCCTACGAACGCTTTGGCAGCCACGAAGCGCCCAAATACGTTTCTTGGTCGCACCAAAACCGTTCCCAGCTTATTAGAATCCCGGCGGCAAAAGGCGAAAAAATGCGTATGGAGCTGCGTTCTCCCGATCCGTCTTTAAATCCGTATCTTGCATTTGCGCTCATTATCAGTGCCGGGCTTGATGGTATAGGGAAGAATCTAGTTCTGCCTCCTCCTTTAAATGTTGATTTATACAAGGCGGAGGATAGCATAATTAAAAACCTAACGCTGCTTCCGCAAAACATATCGGAAGCTATTGCCTTGGCAGAAAACAGCGATTTTGTTAAAAATACAATAACAAAGGAGGTTTCCGAACGATATATATCAATAAAAAAAGAAGAAGCCTCCGACTTTTTAAATGTACAAAATAAAGACGATTTTTACAAAGAGCGTTATTTTAGGTCAGTGTAAGTTATAACACAATTGTTATTTGGAGGGTGGCGATTTTCATAGAAAGCGCTTTAATAGTTTCTTATTCGGAAAAAAGTGTGGAGTTTTTTTCCGAGATGTTAAAAGCTGTTTCATGCCGCAAAATTGTCACCGTGCCCACCAGTGGCGAAGCAAGGCGTATGCTTTTAGAACGAAGCTTTGATTATTGTATAATTAATGCTCCTCTGCGTGACGAATCCGGGGAAGGTTTATCCCGTTATATAGCGTCCAAAGGCACTTGTCAGGTTATTTTGGTTGTAAAGGCAGAAGTTTATGACGAGCTTTCTGCTCTTGTTGAGGATTTGGGCGTTATAACTATATCAAAACCGATAAACCGAGGGCTATTTTGGAGCGCATTAAAGCTTGCAAAAGCTGTTCACAAGAATATGCGCTTGATGCAGAGTGAGAATTCCCGGCTTGTACAAAAAATAGAGGATATACGCATAATTGACCGCGCAAAATGCATTCTAATTTCCAACATGGGGATGAGCGAGCAAGAAGCTCACAAATATATAGAAAAAAACGCGATGGATATGAGAATGACAAAAAGAGCGGTCGCAGAAGGGATTTTAAGGACTTATGAGAATTGACGATAAACTACATGAAGAATGCGCGGTTTTCGGAGTTTGCATAAACACAGGCGAAGCTGCCGGAATAGCTTATAACGCGCTTTTATCAATGCAGCATAGGGGGCAGGAAGGTTCCGGCATTGCCGTAACCTCCGGAAACACGATATTATGCCAAAAGAACAGAGGGCTTGTCAGCGAGGTTTTTTCTGCAGACGCTTTGGACAAGCTTGCAAACAATAACCTTGCCGTGGGGCATAACAGGTATTCCACAACCGGCACAAACACAATACAAAATGTTCAACCGTTTATAACGGAATACCTTATCGGGCGGCTTGCCACTGTACATAATGGCAATATAACCAACGCCAGAGATATAAAAGATCGGCTACAAACATACGGCCTGGATTTCAGCGCAACCAGTGACAGCGAGGTTATTTCTTCTCTTATTGGGTATCACTGTGTAAAAACAGGAAGTGTCTTAAATGGAATAGTAAAAGCGGCGGACGAGCTTTGTGGTGCCTTTTCATTAATCGTTTTAAGCAATGAAAACAAGCTTATAGCCGTGCGTGACCCTAATGGATTCCGCCCGCTTTGCATCGGTCGAAACAAAAACGGCATTGCTATAGCATCCGAAAGCTGTGCTTTGGATAGTTGCGGCTTTGAATTTGTTAGAGACGTTTTGCCGGGCGAGGTTATTGTCATTGAAAACGGCGAGATAACCCACGAAGCGATAGAGCTTCATAAAAAAAATGAGTATGGTGGGCTTTGCATCTTTGAATATGTGTATTTCGCTAGACCTGATTCCTGCATAGACGGTTTGAGTGTTTATGAAGCCAGATATAACATGGGCAGGATTCTGGCTAAGGAATATCCCATTGATGCTGATGCCGTATGCGGAGTGCCAGACAGTGGGCTGGAAGCCGCTATTGGATACAGCTTTGAAAGCGGATTGCCACTTGTGTCGGGGTTTGTGAAAAACAGGTATATAGGCAGAAGCTTTATTTACCCAACCCAATCACAAAGGGAAAGCGCCGTTAAGCTAAAGTTAAACCCGCTTACTGCAAACGTATCCGGCAAACGCATAGTGCTCGTAGACGATTCCATCGTTCGCGGAACAACCAGCGAGAAGATTGTAAAGGCATTAAAAAGCGCCGGTGCAAAAGAGGTTCATATGAGGATTTCATCCCCGCCGTTTAAATATACATGCCAGTTTGGCACGGATATAGACAGCGAGGAAAACCTGATAGCAAACAAGATGGACATACAATCCGTCTGCCGCAAAATCGGGGCAGATAGCTTGGGATACATAAGCATAGAGGGGCTTAAAAAAGCGTGCGAAGGCAGCAACATGTCTTTTTGCACTAAATGCTTTACAGGTGATAATATTAAAACCGTATCAAAGAAAAACGGATTAGAATGAGAAAAGAAAGAGGATTAAAAAATGTCTAATACAGCGTATTTGGTACTTGAAAACGGCAAGATTTTTAAAGGAAGCTTCTTCGGAAGTCAGGCGGATGTTGTCGGCGAGGTTGTTTTTACAACCAGCATGACAGGCTATTTGGAAACCCTTACCGATAAAAGCTATTATGGGCAAATCATTGTCCAAACATTTCCTCTTATTGGTAATTATGGCGTTATCCCGTCTGATTTTGAAGCTGACTCTGCGCGTGCCAGCGCATACATTGTTAAACATTGGTGTCAAGAACCCTCCAATTTTAGGAGCGAGGGTTCTCTTGACACTTTTTTAAAGGAGCAAAACATCGTCGGCCTATATGGCATAGATACAAGAACGCTTACAAAAATCATAAGGGAAAGCGGCGTCATGAACGGCATGATAACGTCTGACCCCACTAACGTGGACTTTGAGCGTATTAAGCAATATAAGGTTACGAAAGCTGTTTCCAATGTATCCGTGAAATCAGTGGAGCAATTTAAAAGCGAGGAAAATCGCTTTAAAGTGGCTCTTATGGATTATGGGCTAAAAGAGAACATACGTCGGGAGCTAATAAACCGTGGCTGCGACGTGTGGGTATTCCCATCGGATTCTAAGCCGGAGGATGTTTTGGCAATACAGCCTGATGGCATTATGCTCTCCAACGGCCCGGGAGACCCGGCGGACAATGCTGATATTATAGAAAACCTTAAAGGGCTTGTGCAAAGCAAAACACCTATTTTTGGTATATGCCTAGGGCATCAGCTTATGGCTTTGGCTAACGGATTTAAAACGGAAAAGCTAAAATACGGCCACAGAGGCGCAAACCAGCCTGTCAAGGATTTATCCACAGGTAATGTTTATATAACTAGCCAAAACCATGGTTATGCAGTTGTGTCCAGCAGTATTGACAAAGCTATAGCAACAGAGCTTTTTGTCAACGTAAATGACAGAACATGCGAAGGCGTGGAGTATAAAAACTCGCCTGTATTTACTGTGCAGTTCCATCCTGAAGCATGCGGTGGACCAAAGGATACGGCATTTTTATTTGATAGATTTATAAAGATGATGGAGGTGTAGACAAATGCCACTTGATAAAAACATAAAAAAGGTGCTTCTTATAGGCTCTGGGCCTATTGTTATCGGTCAGGCGGCAGAGTTTGACTATGCCGGAACGCAAGCCTGCAGGATGTTAAAGGAGGACGGAATAGAAATAGTTCTCGTTAATTCCAATCCTGCCACAATCATGACGGATAACGCCATGGCTGACAAAATATATATAGAACCGCTCACCCTAGCAACAGTAAAACGCATAATAGAAAAAGAACGGCCGGATAGCATATTGTCTGGCTTGGGCGGGCAAACCGGGCTTACGCTTTGTATGCAACTTGCTAGGGACGGCTTTTTGGATAAAATGGGCGTAAGACTGTTGGGTTCATCGCCGGAAACGATAGACAAAGCAGAGGACAGACAGATTTTTAAAGACACAATGACAGAAATCGGTCAGCCTGTTATCCCATCCGTCATATCAGAGGACGTAGAAACTGCTGTGGATTTTGCAAACGAAATCGGATACCCTGTTATTATCCGCCCTGCCTTTACATTAGGCGGCAGCGGCGGAGGCATCGCCAAAACCGAAGCGGAACTGCGGGAAACAGCTGCAAATGGTATTGCGCTTTCCCCAATCAACCAAATATTGGTTGAAAAATCCATAGCGGGTTGGAAAGAAATAGAATTTGAGGTTATGCGTGATAAAAAGGGCAACGCCATAACCGTTTGCTCCATGGAGAATTTTGATCCGGTTGGCGTTCATACAGGCGACAGTATTGTTATCGCTCCAGCGGTTACGTTAGCCGATAAGGAATATCAAATGCTGCGTTCTGCTGCGCTTAATATAATAACAGCTATGGGCATTGAAGGCGGCTGCAACTGCCAGTTCGCGCTGCATCCTCATTCCTTTGAGTATGCCGTAATTGAAGTTAATCCTAGGGTTTCACGTTCATCTGCCCTTGCTTCAAAGGCAACGGGATACCCCATAGCAAAGGTTGCAACAAAAATTGCCATTGGATATACGTTGGATGAAATAATAAACGCAGTAACCGGGCATACGTTTGCCGCTTTTGAACCGGCGCTTGACTATGTGGCAGTAAAATTCCCTAAATGGCCTTTTGATAAGTTCGTTTATGCAAAAAAAGAGCTGGGTACGCAAATGAAAGCTACAGGCGAGGTTATGAGCATAGCTGATACGTTTGAATTGGCTATTATGAAGGCTGTCCGCGGGGCGGAAATCGGATTGGAAACGCCATCCCTGCCCACCCTTGCAAAGAAAACTCCTGCCGATCTTGAAAATATGCTTAACTTGGTTACGGATGAACGCTTGTTTGTTGTTTATGAAGCGATTAAGAAAGGTATTGCAATAGATAGGATTCATGAAATAACAAAGATAGACAGATGGTTTTTAGATAAGCTTAAAACAATAGCTGACTTTGAAGCAGCCTTCCCTTCTCTGGAAATGACGGAGGATAATTACTTAGCCGCAAAGCAGTTGGGCTTTACGGATAAATGGATAATGAACATTTGGGAAAGAAAACCGTTTACTATCCAGCCGGATTATAAAATGGTTGATACGTGCGGCGGTGAGTTTGCGGCTCAAACACCGTATTTCTACGGCGTGTATAACTCGAACGCCAGCGGCTCGGAAAACGAAGCGTTGGAGTTTATAAACCAAAGCACAAAGCAGAGAATACTTGTTTTAGGATCCGGCCCTATAAGAATCGGTCAAGGTATAGAGTTTGACTATGCCAGCGTGCATTGCGTTTGGGCGTTGAAACGGATGGGTTATGAGGTTATCGTTATTAACAACAACCCTGAAACCGTCTCCACAGACTTTGACACGGCGGACAGGCTTTATTTCGAGCCCCTTAATATAGAAGACGTTATGAACGTCATTAACATAGAAAAGCCCATCGGCGTTATCGTTGCCTTTGGTGGCGGAACAGCTATAAAGCTTACACAGGCTCTCAGCAAAAACGGCGTTAATATAATCGGAACATCCGCTGAGAGCATTGATATATGCGAAGATAGAGAAAGATTTGATACACTTCTAGAGGACTTGAACATAGACAGACCAAAGGGCTATGCCGTTATG
The DNA here is from genome assembly GCA_964449985.1 of uncultured Defluviitaleaceae bacterium. Taxonomy (GTDB): domain Bacteria; phylum Bacillota; class Clostridia; order Lachnospirales; family WRAX01; genus CAYVCG01. The sequence goes on along the minus strand of CAYVCG010000050.1, from coordinate 3,298 downwards.
ACATCAGAACAAGCCTTGCGCGCCGCAGGAAATCTTGGCTATCCAGTATTGATGCGCCCTTCCTATGTATTGGGCGGTCAAAACATGATAATTGCATTTTGCGCTGAGGATATTTGCGAATATATGGCGGTCATCCTGCGCCAAAAGCAGGACAACCCCGTTCTTATAGACAAATACGTCTCCGGCCGGGAAATAGAAGTGGATAGTATTTGCGATGGCGAAAACATCCTTATCCCCGGCATTATGGAGCATATCGAACGCACTGGCATACATTCCGGCGACAGTATTGCCGTTTATCCCGCACATAACATAGACGATATTATGGCGGAAAAGATATATGATGTCACTCGAAAGATTTGCCTTGCATTAAACGTAAAAGGGCTTGTAAACATGCAATACGTTGTGGCGAATGATAAAATATATGTTATCGAGGTTAATCCAAGAGCTTCTCGAACTGTGCCTTATATAAGCAAAGTAACCGGCGTTCCTATGTGTGACCTTGCAACGAGAGCAAGCCTTGGCGAAAAGCTTGTTGATATGGGGTATGAACCAGGCATCGTGAAGATTCCTCCATATACTGCAATAAAAGTCCCTGTGTTCTCATTTGAAAAGCTGACTGACGTTGATACACAATTAGGCCCGGAAATGAAATCCACAGGTGAGGTTTTGGGTATTGGTAAAAACATGCGGGAAGCGCTTTATAAAGGGCTTATTGCTGCTGGATATAAAATGCATAAATCAGGTGGCATATTCATTACCGTCAGGGATGATGACAAAGAAGAGATTTATGACATAGCAAAGAAGTTTTCCGAGCTTGGATTTTCCATTTATGCCACCGCCGGAACTGGTTCTGTCTTAAAATCAGCTGGGCTAGACGTTGAGGTTGTAAACAAAATCCATGAAAACCAAGATGAAAACACAAAAACACTGCTTGAAAATGGCAGCATAAACTATATTATTTCCACATCCGCAAAGGGCAGAAATCCAGCCAGAGACAGTGTTAAAATACGCCGCAAGGCATGTTTATTAGGCATACCGTGCTTAACAAGCCTGGATACTGCAAACGCCCTTGCAGACAGCTTGCTTAGTATGTATAGCGAGATTAATACAGAGCTTGTTGATATCAATAAACTAAGAACCGAGCGCATGGAGCTTAGATTTACTAAGATGCAAAGCTGCGGTAATGACTATATTTATATCAATTGTATGGAAAGAGAAATAAATTCGCCGGAATCTTTAACAGCCTTTTTGTCGGACAGGCACTTCGGCGTTGGGGGAGATGGTATCGTTTTAATAATGAAATCCAGTATAGCCGATGCCAAAATGCGTATGTTTAACCTGGACGGAAGCGAGGGCGAAATGAGCGGAAACGCTATACGCTGCGTAGCAAAATATTTGTATGACAACAACATCGTGCCAAAGCTGGATATGATGATAGAAACGTTAAGCGGTGTTAAAGAGTTGTTTTTGAAAACGCAAAATAAGCTCGTGTATTCTGTTAAGGTTAATATGGGAAAAGCGGAGATTCTTCCAGAAAAAATCCCGGTTTTATTAGATGGCGACAGCGTTATAAATAGACCTATAAACGTAAACGGCCAGGAATATGACATAACCTGCGTTTCTATGGGCAATCCTCATTGCGTCGTTTTCCTAAAGGATATAGACAATTTGGATCTTCCTCACCTCGGGCGCAGCTTTGAAACCCATCCGCTGTTCCCAGAAAGAGTGAATACGGAGTTTGTTAAAGTAATTAACCGCAATACGCTAAAAACAAGAGTTTGGGAGCGCGGCAACGGCGAAACACTTTCATGCGGAACAGGAGCTTGCGCTTGCGCAGTTGCGGCTGTGTTAAACGGATATTGCAATAAAGGAGAGGACATAAAGGTGTATGTCCCCGGAGGCGAGCTTATTATAAATTATACCGATGATTGTGTTTATATGAGCGGAAGTTGTGAAAAGGTATTTGAAGGAGTTGTGTTTATATGAGCGAGCTAGTTTTGGTTTTGGATTTTGGTGGGCAATATAAGGAGCTTATCGCAAGGCGTGTTAGGGGTTTAAACGTTTATTCCGAAATAAAGTCCGGCCATATATCAGCCGAACGGGTTAAACAGCTTAATCCCATCGGAGTTATTTTAACCGGCGGCCCAAACAGCGTTTATGGCGATAACGCTATCTCTTGCGACCCAGGCATATTTAAGCTGGGTATACCAGTGCTTGGTATTTGCTATGGTATGCAGCTTATGTGCCATAGCTTAGGCGGCGAGGTTTTGCCCTGCGATTCCAGCGAATACGGCAAAATAAAAGCCACTTTAAATACATCATCACCTCTGTTCACAGATATTAAAGAAACAGGCGATGTTTTGATGAGCCATACGGATTATGTAGCGAAACTTCCTGAAGGTTTTAAAAATATCGGAACAACTGATACATGCATAAATGCCGCCTGCGGAAACGATGAGGCAAAGCTCTATGGTGTACAATTCCATCCGGAAACCGAGCATACACAGCAAGGCGAAATTATAATCAAAAACTTCTTGTTTAACATATGCAAAGCCTCGGGCGATTATCAGCTTAGTGATTATGTTGAGCGGCAAATACAGGAAATCCGCCAAAAGGTGGGTAAAGAAAAAATACTTTTGGCGCTTTCCGGTGGTGTTGATTCATCTGTTTGTGCTAGCCTTTTGTCTAAGGCAGTTCCGGGGCAGCTTGTTTGCATATTTGTTGACCATGGCTTTATGCGGCTTAACGAAGGTGATCAGATAGAAAAAATATTCTCCAAAAGGGATTTGCAGTTTATTAGAGTAAATGCTAAAAAACGCTTCCTTTCGAAGCTTTCCGGTGTTTCCGACCCGGAGATGAAGCGAAAAATAATCGGCAATGAATTTATTAAGGTATTTGAAGAAGAATCAACAAAGCTGGGCAGCATAAAATTTCTGGCTCAAGGCACGATTTATCCTGATATAATAGAATCCGGCGGAGAACACGCCGCAACAATCAAAAGCCATCACAACGTTGGCGGTTTGCCAGAGAATTTGATGTTTGACGAGCTTGTAGAACCGTTGTCCGGCTTATTCAAAGACGAGGTTCGTATAATCGGCAGACAGCTTGGCTTGCCAAAAAATCTTGTAGAGCGCCCGCCGTTTCCGGGCCCAGGCCTAAGCATAAGAATAATGGGTAAAATTACGGAAAAGAAGCTTGAAATCTTGCGCCATGCTGATGCAATATTATGCGAAGAGCTGGAAAAAAGCAGAATAAGACCTCAGCAATATTTTGCTGTGTTTACAAATATCCGTTCTGT
>CAYVCG010000049.1:0-15312 GCA_964449985.1 uncultured Defluviitaleaceae bacterium | reverse complement strand
GTCTTTAAACAAGGATTTTTCACACATACATATTTTCCTTTCATAGAAAATAATGATCTGTAAGATGAATTATGGTATGTTAAATATGCAAAAGATTTATGTCTCATCAGTTATTAGATCACCTTACTAATAGTATTATAATAAATAATTCTGATAATTTAAACATAAAAATTAAGCATTTTTCGTCATATAGTAACACCAAATAGATTGTTGGGCTAGTTTTTCGACAAGATAAATTTATTGTTGCTCAAAAACGTAGTTTTCAAGCCTTTTTTTAATTTCTTCATTGCCGTACATTTCGACAAAAATACCTACATCACGGTATTCCTGTTTTATAATTTCACACTTCCCATGTATGATATTAAGCAGGCGGCTTTCGTTATAAGGTATTAACACCGCAAGTTTTTTTCGAAAGCTTTTTAACGTCGTTTCAATACAAGTTAAGAGGTCTGAAAGGCCTTCGCCTGTTTTTGCAGACATGCTTATGCGAGAAAGAGCATTGCTATCAGATGGCAATGGATATTCAATCTCCTTGTCAATCTTGTTGTAAACAGTTATAATCGGTTTTTTTGAATATTTAAGGCGTTCAATAGTCGAATAAACTATAGCCATTTGTTCATCACGCATTGGATTTGAAGCGTCTACCACATGCAGCAAAATATCTGCATAGTTAAGCTCTTCCAATGTTGCTCTAAAGGCATCTATCAGATTATGAGGAAGTTTTTGTATAAACCCAACGGTATCGGTAAGCAAGATCTCAGATCCGCCTGATAATTTTACACGGCGAATCGTCGTGTCCAGCGTAGCAAATAACATATCTTCTGCCAAAACGCCTGCATCAGTTATAAGATTCATTAATGTAGACTTGCCTGAGTTTGTATAACCTACAAGCGATATAACAGGAATATTTTTTCTTTGGCGCTTTTCCCTTGAAACGCTTCTTTGCATACGTATTTCTTTTATTTCCCTGTTTAGGTCTGATATTTTGTCACGAATTTGCCTTCTATCAAGCTCAAGCTTTTTCTCGCCGGAACCTCTGCGCGCTCCAATGCCGCCTCCCCCGCCTAACCTGGAAAGAGCTTTGCCAATACCTGTAAGGTGGGATAAGTTATATTTAAGCTGAGCCAGCTCGACCTGAAGCTTTCCTTCGGCAGAACTTGCTCTGGATGCAAAGATATCAAGTATAACAAGGGTTCTGTCCATTATTTTAACGTCTAGCATTTTATCGAGGTTTTTCATCTGAACAGACGAAAGCTCATCATCGCATATTATTCCGTCTGCCCCGCATAGCTCTATGAGGTCTTTAAGCTCGTCTACCTTGCCCTTGCCTAGATAATGCACGTTATGAACGCCTTCACGCTTTTGCGTTAATCTTCCGACAACAACAGCCCCCGCTGTACGGGCTAGTTCCTCAAGCTCATCCAAACTATCATCAATGCTCATAAGGGAATGGTCATTATCAATGCCTACGAGTATTACCTTTTCAACAATATCGTTAGTGTCATGCAGTTTATCTTCTCTCAAGCCTCTACCTCCGTTAATATTATTTAGTTTATTAACAGTTCCGGGTCTATCTTTTCTGCGTCTCCCCATATTCTTTCGATGTTATAAAACTCCCTTTGTTCTTTAAGGAACAAATGCACGATAATGCTGCCGAAATCCAAAAGAACCCAGCCGGAATTCACCGTTCCTTCCAAATGACGCATTCTTATACCGAGCTCGAACAGCTTTTGATCCACAGCATCGCTAATGGCTTTAAGCTGGGCAGGGGAATTTGCGCTGGCAATAATAAAATAATCAGCCATAATGGAAACGTTGGCTATGTATAGCATTATTATTTCCTTACCGAATTTCTCATCAATAACATTATAGGCTTGTTTTGCGGCGTTAAATAATTCGCCGGTCATTAATTCTTTATTAAGCATTAATTAAACTCATCCTCGCTTTCTGAATTTTGGTTGTTCTCCAAGTATTGCAAAGCTTCATAACTTAACGGATAAACGAGCCAGCCTTTAAACAGCGTATCGCTTATTGTGTTTTTAAGGGCTGTTATTATCGCTTTGTTAAGATTTATATAAGCAAGCTTGCGCACCGTTTCTATGCCGGGGTACGCATCCCGGTTGGGTTCAATACAGTCCGCTATGTAGACAATTTTTTCGATCAATGTCATGTTTGGCCTGCCGGTGGTGTGATATTTTATAGCGTTTAGAATTTCTTCATCCCTGATTTTATATTCGTTTTTAGCAACTACAGCACCCAAAAAAGCATGGGTTATGCTGGGCCATTTAGCCATCATTTCGCTTAAATCAATATCATAATCACTGCATTTTTGAACATTTTCCTCAAATGTATAACCTTTGGCGCAGTCATGGAGCAAAGCGGCGATAAGCGTCTTTGTTTTGTCAGCCCCGTAATGTTCTGCGAGCTTTAGAGCTTCTTCAGCAACGCCCTGAATGTGTATAAATCTTTTATATGGAAGCAGCTTTTTAAGCTTCTTTTCTATGGTTTTTCTATCCATGCCGTATGAGGAACTGTTTGTATTATCATCGGCATAGAGGCCAAACTTGAATATATATTTTTCGACTTCCTCAGGAACAAGGTATTTTATAGGCTTATCTATAAGCACACGATTTCTTATGTCACTCGATGATATAGCAAGAGACGGAACCTCTAAAAAGTGTATTCTGCTTTTTTTGTGGTTTTTAATTTTCATGACCTGCTGATAAAGCTTGTCCGAATTGTGGCCCGGTCTTGTCACAGCGATAAAGCTGCATAGAGAAAGCAGCTCCTCAGAGTCCTTCCAAGTCAAAATTTGGTGAACAGCATCAGCTCCGGTTATAAAGTATATTTTTGCATCCTGTCTGCAAGATTTCCTTATTTCCTTTATCGTATCAATTGTATATGATATGCCGGTTCTTTCTATCTCTATGCGGGATACGTCGAAATACGGGTTGTTATACGTCGATAAAACGGTCATAAGGTATCTATGCTCAGAATGGGCGATATCTTTATCAGGTTTGTGTGGCGGGCGACCCGTCGGAATAAATATAACCCTGTCTATATTGTATTCATTGCGAACAGCCTCCGCCGTAACAAGATGGCCATAATGAATGGGATTAAATGTTCCGCCCATTATGGCTATTCTTTTTGCATCTTTAATATTCAAAATATCATTTCTCATATATTATCCTCAATAAAAATATAAAATATAGTATGATTATGAAATATTATATCATTTATAGTATTTTTTGCAAACAAAAATTATTTACTGCTCATTTTACTATTGTAAACGTCTGCATGTCGTCATCAATCTCATAATCCAAGGTCAAATGCTGTTTAAGCGTTTCAAGATCATAATATTTACTGCCATTAATGTATAGCTCATTTCCTTTTAGCAGATCAAGCCCGACAACTTCTATATCATACCTAAGGCTTTTTTCGGATATGAAATAAGCCGCTCTGTCTCTGTAGGCAGGGAAAGGCGAAATAATTTCTGTGTCCGCCATCTCATTAGAATCAGGGGATGAAAACCTGTCTTTAGACACTGCATCTGCATAAGCTTCTTTTATGCCATCATCTTCTGCAAGCAAAAAATTGTTATATGTTTTCTTTGCTCTTTCAGCATCAGGTTCACGGAAATCTATTTCGTTATAGCTTTTATATATTATGCCCTTTATTCTTGGGTGTTTTTCAGCAATCGCTTTGTATATTTTGTTAATTTCGGAAGCCGCTTCGGTTATATAATATTTCATATTTAGAGTTGAATAATGGCTAATGGAAAGAGAAGTTATCATAATAGGCTTTTGTTTTTGAAAGCTCAAATAAAAATATTCCAGATTTTTATTAACCGGATTAAAAACGTTGTTATCGTCGCTTTGTGATATATCCTGTTTTATGTCAATACCGACCCAATCCACATATTCATCTCCCGGATAATATGATGAATCAAAAGCGTCATCACTGCAAACGCTCCAAATGATAGCGACGTTTGGGGCGTGTTGCCGAAATGTGTCGCTCGCCTTTTTAAAAAATGAGATATATTCGTTTTTATTATACCCTACTTCTTTGCAGAACGGGTAGAGTTTTATAAAAATAGGGATATTCAATTCTCCGGCGTCTTTTGCGGTTTTTATAAGCAAGTCCTTATCATAGGGTGAGTCCTGATTTTGTGGAAGAATTTCCAGAACAGGGGTTTTAGATGCTCCAATACATTCCAATATCCAGGCAAAGGGATAGCTGTCGCCCAGCTTCATAGAATTTGCATACAAATCATGCTCATACGACATCTTTTCTTCAAACATAGATATATCCCCATTAACAGTTTTATCCAGCGTAATATCGGCGCCTATCCAGCATTTTTGCGTTGGTTCATATTTTTCAAGAGGAAAATCGTTTTGACGTATGAAAAGGGTATATTGTTCTATATCGCTCTTTTGAGGGATTTCAGCGTTTACTGCGGTTGCGCGCTGATATGATATGCGTTCCGAAGGCAAGCTGGAAACAGTGCGCTCGGAGCATCCTGTAATTGTTATTAGCGCAAGAAGCATTATTGACATGCATTTGTTTTTATAAAGCATCGAAATATTCCTTTCATCAGGCTTTGTTTTCAGCTTCACGGCATAAAACGGTGTTTATCGCTTCAAGATAATGGAGCAGAAATCCGTTTTTGTTTTTTATTATGAGCTGTTTATCAAACTCTGCATAAGGTATTGATTTTCTTCCGCCTTTTAACGATTGGTCCCAAAACTTTTTTAGTGTTTTAAAAGGCAGGAAATAGCATTCATCAACATTGCGAAAGTTGACAAGCAAAAATGACATGCCGTTCTGCTTTTCAAAGTCCTCCATAAACTTTATCTGATGGGTATGTATATTTTGAATGGGGAGCATATTCCGTGTCGTTTCCTTTGCATCAAAGCAAATAGGAATACCCTGAACAGCGCCTATATAATCCACAGTGCTTTTCTGCTCAAAATACGCCAGCGTTATAGTTCTCGTAGCATTATCAATCTTTATAGGCGTGATAGGCGTTGGAATTTTTTGGACAATGGCAAGCCCACGAGACATATAGGCCTCGTTTGTCATATTTATCAGTTCTTCCAGTGTACTGCCTCTAAGGCCTCTTGTTCCCCATGACATATTGTGATCATCTCCGTAATTTGTAAATTTTATACATATTATACTATAGTTAAACAGCTTTGCCAAAGACAATATATCAAAAAAATAAAAGAGGAAGCCTTTTAGCTTCCTCAAAAAATCAAAAACATCGATTTAAAACATCAATTAAAACATATCGCTTATATTTTCTATAAGCCCGTTTGCTTTATTAATAACTTTTTTGCTGTCTCTAGACATCTTTTTGCGCATTCTTTTATCGCTTAAAGCATATGACAAGCCAGCAGCGCCTAAAAGGCTTCCGGCTATTAATCCGCTTGTAAATTTATTCATAACAAAAACCTCCTAATAATATAATGTTTGCTGTATCGTTAAGCCTTTTTTAAAGGCTATTTAATGGTTACAATCGTTACAACTATATTATTTGGAGAAAGAAAATATTTATGCAGTTGGATTTAGCTAAGTTTATGGATAAAGATACCGCTTCTTAGCTTGGGCTCAAACCAAGTGGATTTCGGCGGCATAATTTCTCCTGCATCAGCTATATTCATAAGCTCATCCATTGACGTTGGATACATAGCGAAAGCAACCTTCATCTCTCCCGAATCAACACGACGTGATAATTCTTCAAGCCCGCGCATTCCGCCAACAAAATCAATGTTTTTATCTGTTCTTGGGTCTTTTATGCCAAGAACTGGGCTTAATAAGTTAGCCTGTAATATCGAAACATCAAGACTGCCAACAGGATCATTTGCATTAAATGTATTGTTTTTAGCTGTAAGCTTATACCATTTACCCGACAAATACATGCCAAAAGTGTGCATTTCATCCGGCTTAAACTGGCTACCTTTTTCTTCTATGTCAAATTTTTCCTTAATTTTTGATATAAATTCTTCATCTGTGCTGCCGTTAAGCGTTTTCACAACGCGGTTATAGTCCATAATATAAAGCTGGTTATGAGGGAAGGCAACCGCTAAGTAGTAGTTGAACTCTTCCTCGCCTGTAAAGTCAGGATTTTGCTCACGCTTTTTAATACCGACTTTAACAGCGCTGGCGTTTCTGTGATGCCCGTCTGCAATATATAAAGCAGGAACAGACATGAATTTCTCCGCTATGTCAAACACTGTACTTTCGTCGGTGACTACCCAAACTGTGTGGCCTATACCATCTTCTGATACAAAATCGTATACAGGTGTATTATTTGATACCCAATTGTTTATAACTACGTCTATATTAGTATCGGCTTTGTATGTGAGGAAAATAGGACCAGTGTTTGCATCGCAAATTTCTACGTGGCGTATTCTGTCCTGCTCTTTGTCTTCACGGGTAAGCTCATGTTTTTTGATTTTGCCTTCCATATATTCATCAATAGAAGCGCAAGCAACGAGGCCTGTTTGGCTTCTGCCGTTCATTGTCAAGCGGTATATATAAAACATGGGAGAGGCATCTTCCATAAATATACCATCATTTATCATTTTATATAAGTTTTCTTTGGCTTTTTCATAGACGCGGCTATCGTATAAATCTATACTTGGATCCAAATCTATTTCGGCCTTATCAACATGCAAGAACGAATATGGGTTGCCTTTAACCATTTCGCGAGCCTCTGAGCTTGTCATAACGTCATAAGGAAGCGCAGCAACCTTATCCACATATCGAACATCAGGACGCACAGCTTTAAAAGGTCTGATTTGTGCCATTATTTACCACTCCATTTATTTTTAAAATTCGGACTATAAAAGCCCTCATATGGGGGCCTTTATAGTTTTGTATATTATTGTTAATTAAATAACGCGGATAGAAACGACGCCTTCAATATTGGCCAGATTTGGTTCGATATCGCTGATATCTGCTTTATTAACGTCAATAATTGTGTATGCATATTCTCCCTTGCTCTTGTTGAGCATGTTGTCAATATTAATATTGTGGGACGAAATAGCATTAGTAACAGGATTAATAACGTTCGGTATGTTCTTATGTATTACACAGATGCGCCTTGCGCTGCCTCTTGGAAGGATACAATCAGGGAAGTTAACAGAATTTTTGATGTTTCCGTCTTCAAGGAAATCCCTCAACTCAGTTGATGCCATAGAAGCGCAATTTTCCTCAGATTCTGGCGTGGAAGCGCCAAGGTGAGGAATAGTTATTATATTTTTAACACCCAAAAGATTTTCATTCGGGAAATCTGTAACATAAGCGGAAACCTTACCTATCTCAACAGCTTGCTTAATAGAGTCGTTATCAACAAGCTCGCCTCTGGAAAGATTTAAAATGCGAACGCCGTCATTCATTTTTTCTATAGCTTCAGCATTTATCATACCCTTGGTCTCGCTGTTAAACGGAACATGGATAGATATATAATCGCATTGAGCATAGATTTCTTCAAGGCTTTTTGCCTTACGAACGTGCGTGGAGATAGACCATGCGTTATCAACGGACACAAACGGGTCAAAACCGTAAACATCCATGCCAAGAGCAACACAAGCATTGGCAACAAGAATGCCAATAGCTCCTAAACCGATGATACCAACTTTTTTGCCCATTATTTCCGGGCCAACGTAAGCGCCTTTGCCTTTTTCAACAAGTTTGCCAACGCCTTCTTGGCCAGCAAGGCTTTGAGCCCAATTAATACCGTCATAAATCTTTCTTGAGGAAAGCAATAATGCAGCAATAACAAGCTCTTTAACAGCGTTTGCATTAGCACCGGGAGTATTGAAAACAACGATGCCTTGCTCGCTGCATTTATCTATAGGAATATTGTTTACGCCAGCGCCGGCTCTTGCAACAGCCTTTAAGCTCTTAGGCAATTCCATATCGTGCATAGAAAAGCTTCTTAAAATAACACCATCCGGGTTTTCGCAGCTATCAGTAATATTAAATCTATCCTCGGGAAGGTTTGAAAGACCGGTTTTAGAGATTTTATTCAAGGTTAAAATATTATACATTATTAATACCCGCCTTTATTATTATTTATTATCCATCTCAAACTTCTTCATAAATTCAACCAAAGACTTAACGCCTTCAACAGGCATAGCGTTATAAATGCTTGCTCTCATACCGCCAACTGTGCGGTGGCCTTTAAGGTTGACAAAGCCTGCTTTCTCAGCTTCTTTAATGAATTTAGCGTTAAGATCATCGTCACCTGTTACGAACGGAGCGTTCATAAGAGAACGGTCTTTTGGAACAACAGTGCCTTTAAACATGGAAGAGCTGTCAAGATAATTATAAAGCATAGCTGCTTTTTCTTCGTTAACCTTTTGCATAGCAGCAACGCCGCCCATTTCTTTAACCCATTCGAACATAAGCTTTGCCATATAGATGCCATATGTTGGAGGAGTGTTATACATGGAGCCGTTATCAGCCTGAATCTTGTAGTCAAGCATAGTTGGAGTGCCTTCCAAAGTGTGACCCAATAAATCTTCGCGAACGATAACAACAGTAACGCCTGCAGGACCGATGTTCTTTTGAGCGCCAGCATAAATAAGACCAAACTTGCTAACGTCACATGCTTCTGAGAGGATGCATGAAGATAAATCTGCTACAAGAGGAACGTTTCCTGTATCTGGTAATGTGGTATATCTAGTTCCATAAATTGTGTTGTTCATAGTAATGTGGAAATAGTCCGCATCTGGAGTGAACTTGGATTTGTCAAGCTCTGGTATGTATGAGAATACTTTATCTTCGCTGGAAGCAACAACGTTTACTTCGCCGTATTTTTGAGCTTCAGAAATAGCTTTTTTAGCCCATTGGCCAGTTTTAACATAGTCAGCCTTTTTGTTAACAAAGAGGTTTAACGGAACCTGAGCAAACTGCATAGAAGCTCCGCCTTGAAGGAACATAACCTTATAATTATCCGGAATGTTCATAAGCTCTCTTAAAGTCTTTTCCGCACCTTCGATGATGCCCAAATACATTTTTGAGCGGTGGCTCATTTCCATAACAGACATGCCAGCTTCTCCATAATTAACAAGCTCTTTCGCTGCCTTTTCAAGCACAGAAACGGGAAGCATAGATGGCCCCGCTGAAAAATTATAAACTCTTTCCATAAATTCGCACCCTCCTAATTATTACCCATATCGGTCGAGCCGTAAGGGCCAGATATTGTAAAAATAATATAACATTCAATTAATAACTTACTTCTTTAGTATGGTTTATTATAATACTAAAGAAGCCACTATGTCAATTGTTTAACGATATTTTTAAGCGAAACTTGTCTTTTTTTGTATGGTGCAATCCATGTTTTAGGCGGTTTTTAGCTTACGCCTGTTATAAACAATAAATATTATGCCAGCAACTGCCAAAATAGCGGAAAGAACTTGCGAAGCAGCAAGGCCCGTTCCAAATAAAATCAATTGATCCGTTCTCAAGCCCTCTATCCAAAAACGACCAATAGCATACCCTGTAAAATAAATTCCGAGCATTTCTCCATCGAATTTCTTATTTTTCTTATATAGATTCATTATTATAAATAAACCTATATTCCACAAGCATTCGTATAGGAAAGTCGGGTGAACCTGAATATATTCCGCGCCGTTTATCATAACAACGTTGTCTAAAATATTTTGTGTTATATGGCCGGAATCAACGGTTGGTTTTAAATATTGCATCGCGAAAATAGAGTTTGTGTATCCGCCAAACGCTTCTCTGTTGAAGAAATTGCCCCATCTGCCGATTATCTGACCCAGTATCAGACCAAAAACGCAAGTGTCTGCGAATTTAAAGAAATTAATCTTTTTAATCTTTGTAAATATAATAGCCGCAATTACCGATCCGATAATGCAGCCATAAATCGCAATTCCGCCGCTGCGCAGGTTAAATATAGAGAGCAAATCGTCTTTATACGTATCCCATGAGAATATGACGTAATACAACCTTGCTCCAATAAGGCTTGCTATTATGGCGACAATAAGAAAATCATAATAATCGTCAATGCTCTGCCCTGTGCGCTTTGCTTCGCGAATAGCCATAAAAAGCCCAGCGGCAACCCCAATGCCCATAATAATGCCATACCAATATATAGCCGTACCGAAAAAGTTAAACGCAACCTTGTTCAACCTATCAATAACTATGCCGATATTCGGGAAAATAATATCGGGTGTTCCGGAAATCGTATTCATGTGTATCCCCCTTAAAAATTATTAAAAATGCAGGACATTTTCGTGACAATTAACGTTTCGAACTGACAACTGACATTGCCGAAAAGTCGCTGCAAAAGTGCTCATCAAGACGCTTTATTAAATCACTCTTTTCCAAATTATAATATGCATCAAAGGATTTTAGAATATCAGTGTCCCTTGTAAAATAGTCGGCTTGGGCATATGCTGTCGCCTCTATTGAGTTAAAACCTTTTATAAACCTGCCGATATGTTTCTTTTTTGTTCGGGAAAACAACTCATCAGGTATTCCCTCGGCTTTAAGCCTAGATATTTCATCCAGCAGCATGTTTAAAACCTTGTCTGGGTCCTTTGAGTATCCGCCAAAAATGCTTGTCCCAAAATACGGGCTTCCCATATAGCTGGCATCAAACTCGTTATTAATAAGCCCCTTGTTATAAAGTCTTTCATAAAGCTGGCTTGATTGGCCCGCCATAATATCAATAAGGGTTTTTGTTGCTGCATTCTTTTTATTCGGTTCCATAGAGAAATCATTTTCCTTAAAACCTATGTTAAAAGCCGGAATAGATACATCCATTTTTTGCTCAATATATTTTTGGGAAACTTGGTTTGGTTCCTCGCCGTATATTCGCTCAATTTCAGGAGAAGGGCGTTTTTTTACAGTGGTCTCTGCTATATCAAAAATCTCGTTTTCATCCACGTCTCCACATATGATAAGCCCCATGTTATGCGGATTATAAAACGTGTTATAGCAGTCGTAGAGCATGTCCTTTGTTATTTTCATGATGGAATCTGCTGTTCCGGCAATATTTTCCCGAACGGGGTTTGTGTTATACAGCGCTTTGAACAGGTTTACATACACAATCCAGTTTGGATCATCATCATACATCGCTATTTCTTGAGATATTATGCCTTTCTCTTTCTGAACGTTGTCCTCAGTAAAATAAGGGTTTCGTATAAAGCTCAACAGCAATTTTAAGTTTTCTTCAAATTTGTCAGTGCAGCTGAAATAATATGCGGTTTGTGTGTAGTTTGTGTATGCGTTGCAGTCTGCTCCTTGGTTTATGAAGCTTTCAAAAACATTTCCGCCGTTTTCCTGCTCAAACATTTTATGCTCTAAAAAATGCGCAATACCTTCCGGCATAGAGTGCTTATTTCCATCTGTGGAAAACGTATTGTCCAGCGAACCATATTTTGTACAAATCATGGCTTGTTTAACGACAAATTCTTTTTTTGGTATTATATAACATTTTAAACCGCTTGACAACTCGTTGGTTATAAGTTTTTCATTAAGTGTGGAATTTTCGGTAGTTGTGGGCATTGGTTTTGCTCCTTTCGATTGTGTGAATTTTGTCATATTGCATCAAGCATCTTATGGTAGCCCAAGATAAACCGTATCCACATAGAGCCCCTTGGCCGCTTCCAAAACTTCTTTTTGCTCCACTTCGGAAATAAATCTTATTGCATCGTCGATTCCGCAGTTCTCATCAAGCATCTTTTGTGTTAGATAGAAATCCATAATGCCCTGAGGACTGTCATAAACGCCTGTTAGCCTTTTGACAAGGTTTTTCTTGGATTTTTCTATTTCCTCAACTGTTATTTCGCCTTGTTTTATTTCATCAAGTATTGATTTTATTAAATCTATAGCCTTTTCGGCATCCTTTTCGTTAATACCGGATTGCACCATAATAATAGACTTGAATCTGTATACAAAACTATTGACATAATAGCATAAGCTCTCTTTTTCTCTGACGGTTTTAAAGAGTTTTGATTCTGGCCCGCCGCCAAAAACTTCGTTAAGAACAAGAAGGGCATAAAATGCCTTACCCGTGTTTGGGCTATCGCTTCTCATGCCCATGCAAAGCTTTGCTTGGGATGTGTCATACTTATCTTTTATAACCTTTTGTTCTGATGGTTTATAAACGACTTTAGTTTTTGGAATAGGGCTTATGTCATCTCTTTTTATTGAGAATAGTTTTTTTAGCTTTTCAGCCGTTTTTTGTATGTCGCAATCGCCTATTATTATAAAGTCTATAGGTGATTGTAGCAGTATGTGTTTGTAGTGTTCATATAGGTTTTGGCTGTTTATTTCGTCTACATCTTCATAATAACCGTCTCCGTATATCCCGAAAGGCTCATCTTTACACATTTCTTCAACACAGCGTAACTTTGCGTATTCCTTTTTGTCGTTTAGCCTGCTTTTGATTGTCCTTCTTAGGTTTTCCTTTTCGCCCTCCGTAAATTCTTTTACAAAACCTCCGTTTTCCGTCAGTGGTTCCAAAACGATATCACGTAGCATTTCCAGCCCATCGAAAAGCAGGTTTTCGTCAAAAGACCGGCTTAATGTTTCCATATAAAACTGCATAATCTGCTCTTCGCCTTTTTTTATTACAACCGCATCAAAAACTGCGCCGTAAAGCTCCTCAGTTTTTGTGTTGATCTCTGATAGAGATGGATATTTGTTGCATCCTCTTTTTAAAAGCGGAGGAATTATGGCGTTTTTAGTTGCGGTTTCTCTGGCAAGGTGGTTTCGTATTAGCATAACTGTGCTGATTGTTTTGAATTTTGTGGAGGGAATACACAGCAGGTTTATATGGTTGTTTATTTCCACTGTTTTTATGTCCATTTGAATAGCTCCTTTATTTTTGTGTTATTTTTTCCAGAGGTGCATTATTTATTCAAGTGCTGTTGCAACAAAAAAATATGGGGAACCTTTTCTATGAAAAAAGTTCCCCACGATGTGGACAAATACTAAAGTTTTTAACGGATGGCCCAATGGCTGATACTACAAATGGCGTAAAACCAGAATTTCTGTAGGGGCGCGCATTGTGCGTCCGTATTGCTCGACCATTATGTTGTAAGCGAACGCGCAAAGCACGCACCTATAAGAGCAAAGAGATGACAAAGAATGACAATAGGTTTTAAGAAGTGGATTTTCCTGCTAAGAATTTTACAGCGGACTGCCCCGCCACTTGCCCTTCGCCTATGGCCTTGCTTAGCTGATATGGTGCTCCGGTTGCATCGCCGCAAGCAAAAATGCCTGCTATATTCGTCTCCATACGCCTGCCCACTTTGATGCTTCCGTTTTCTGTTTCAAGGCCAAAAACGATATTTGATGGCGGTAATGTGGATTTAATAAAGAAAGCGCCTTCAACATTTATGTTATTGCCATCCACATTGATAGAACTCAAGAATTCATTTCCTGAAACGGATGTTATTTTTCCTTTAACAATTGAAATTTTTTCGTTAAGATCTTCGTTAAATGATTCTTCTCCCCGCCGCATATTTATAAAATATACGCTGTTGCATATTTCTGCAAGGAAGTTTGCATCCTCAACTGCTTCCTCTGCCTCTGCTATAACAGCAACGTCCTTGCCTCTATAAAGCATACCGTCGCAAGTGGCGCAATAGCTTACGCCTTTGCCCAAGTATTCTTCTTCGCCGGGGACTTTCTTGCTTTTTTCGATGCCCATGGATAATACAACCGAGCCGCACTCTATGAAGGTGTTTTCAAAATTCAGCATAAATTTATCTCCCATAGGCATGATTTGCAATACGCGGCCTTCTCTTATTTCAATGTCCATTGCCTTTGCATGGTCAACAAATGCTTTTGTAATCTCTTCGCCGGTTATGTTTGGCATTCCTAAATGGTTGTTTATTTTTTCCGCTTTCCATATAGCGGACGTTTCAGGGTTTTTTCCAAATACAACGGCTTTTTTATTCCTAGCGGCAACGTTAACTGCGGCCGAAAGCCCTGCTGGGCCAGCCCCGACTATAGCAACATCAATCATATGACTCACTCCCTTAAATGTCTTTAAAAACGATAACCACCCGTTTTTTTCGGGTGGTTATCGTTTGTGTTTTTTAAAGCGTATAATTTTAGAGTTACCTTAACTGATAAAAAAGTTACATAGAATAAATTGGTTAAGTTGTTGCGGATAACGCTTTTTTTTCCTTAGCTTTAACCCTCTACAATAGCAATCTAATCCTGCTTTTAAATATTTACGCTGTCAGCTTGTAAATCGTATTTTGTCTATAGCTATGTATGGAGCAACTTATAAATTACGCAACAATCTAGTTATATATTGTGTCACTTATAAGTTTCCTTGCTGTATTCGTAATAATGTCTATTAACTTACAAGTTACTTAATGTTTTACACTCTACCTTGTTTCGATAACAAGCTTCATAGCTGTTTTCATTTCGCCCTCTACCTCAATTTGAGAAAAGGCCGGAATACAGATAAGCTCGATACCGTTCGGAGAAACGTATCCACGAGCGATAGCAACGCTTTTAACCGCTTGGTTAACAGCGCCTGCGCCAATTGTAAATATTTCCACGCTTTGATTAGTTCTTGCTATTGCAGCAATTGCTCCTGCAACATTCTTGGGTTGAGATGTCGCTGATACTTTTAAGATTTCCATACTTAATGCCCCCAAAATTTAATTTGAAAAAAATGGAAAAGTTCTCCATATATAATAAGTGTGCCGTTTGTGCAATGGGATTTTTATAATATTTTACCAAACGGCACATATCTTATTCGACCTAACTTGTTTTTTTCTTAACAAAAAACGCAAACAATACAGACGCTATTCCGCATCCTAATGTTAACAATATAACTGCTGTATAATCTTTTAAATTTTGCATAATTAATCCACCGATTGTTGAGCCTATCAAAACGCTCAATATAAGATGGAGGTTAAACACGCTCATGTTAACGCTGTAGTTCTTCGTGCCATAAAATTCACGCACGATAGAAACGCCGAACGATGGTATAGACCCGAAACCTAAGCCCACAAGCAAGAATCCCGGATATATAAGCAGCTGATTAGATGTCTGGAACGATAAGATCAATATTGCAGCGCCCAGAACAAAGCATAAAGCTATACAGCTCATAATAGTTTTTCTGTTGAACTTAGAATATATATATCCTATTATAATTCTGCCCAATCCGTTAAAAACTGAGATAATACCGACGGCAAAAGCAGCGGTTTGAGCAGCCATACCAACGCCTCCGGCCATAGGAGACGCTTGACCGATAATAGAGAGCGCGCTTGCAGAAGCAAATAACGCCCACATGAATATCAT
>CAYVCG010000048.1:7831-15882 GCA_964449985.1 uncultured Defluviitaleaceae bacterium | reverse complement strand
TAACCGCCCTTACAGGGCTAGAGCAGGCCACCGGTTAGACCGGTGGTCCTGACTACAAATGCAAAGGGCGGTGAAAGCATTCATAACTACAGGCTTGCATTTGACATCGCTCAAAACGTTAAAGGTGATGAATATAATATCACTTTTTTAAAACTTGCAGGGAAAATTGCGACGGAGATGGGTCTTGAATGGGGTGGAAGTTGGACAGGATTTCTTGACTACCCTCACATGCAATGGACGGGCGGTTTAACGCTTTCCGATTTACAAAAGGGCAAAATGCCCATAGATAAAAAACTTCCGTGGGAGACTATTTCCAAACCGGTGCCATCCCCGGCGCCCACAACTCCTTCAGCTCCTGCAAAGGCTGCCACGGTCGTTGAGACAGTACAAATGATGATAGACAACAAAATTTACGGAGTAAAAAGAATTTTGCTCGACGGAAGAAACTATATTGAGCTAAAAAGCTTTGAGCAAGCAGGCTATATAGTAGAATACCTTGAAGATAAAAAGATTGCGGCAATCCGAAAGGGTTGAAAGAGCGGCGCAATCTAAAGCCACAAAAGATTTTTAAACTACAAAAGAATAATAACAAACGGCATAAAAAAGTAGGGGCGCTTAGCGCCTCTACACTTCTTTTTAGTACAGCATTGTTTGCATCATGTTTATGTCGCTAACTTTTTTATACAGAACAGAATTAAAATGACGCAAACTCTTTTCGTCACTAGTGTAGTTATGGATTTCTGAGAGATCTTTAACGTACTTGCATTCCTCTCTAATTGCCTTTATAATGCCATCTCTAAAGTTGAATTTTATGTTCAACGGATTCTCTTTTACCTCGTAAGGTGATCCAATATTTTTGGAATATATTTCATTATATTTTTTGGATAAATTTTCATTTTCATCGCTTAGTTGTGAAAAAAAGCTTTTAAATTCGTTATCCTGGGTTATACCAGACATATGCTTATAAAATACGGATGAATTCTTTTCGCTTTGCATGAGATTTTCAAGCTTCTTTGCATATCCTTCTTTAAATGCAGAAGCTTCCGGTGGTCTTGGGGCTAAAGCGGCGTTAGGCTGGGCTTCCGGCAAAGGGATATGGCCTGTTTCCAGCTTGTTTGCTTCTCCGTCTATGCCGGCAGAATTCTGAAATTGTGACTGATTGCTATGCATATTCTTATATGTTTCTTCCGACAAAGGCTTTATAGAAATGCCGGGATTGTTTTTCATTATTTCCTCAAATGCCTGCTGTTGGCTTGATTGGGGATCGTTGTTGTTTTGTTGCATCGGCATTTGGTTAGCAAAGTTTTGAGGATTGGATTGATTCATATTATTTTGGAATTGCGGCATGTTTTGGAACTGCTGCATATTGTTTTGGGATTGCGGATGCATGCTATTTTGAAACGGTTGCATATTGTTTTGAAAGAATTGTCTGTTGTTTTGGAATTGTGGCTGCATGTTATTTTGAAACTGCCTGTTGTTTTGATATTGCTGTTGCATGTTATTTTGATATTGCCTGTTGTTTTGATTTTGTTGCTGATTCTGCTGCTGGTTTTGCTGCATATTGGTTTGAACAAATTCATTAAACTTTGGTCTAAAGCCTCCTTGGTTCATGGCAAGGCCAACTCTGTTTTGTAGCGATAATGGATTACCCTGTCCCTGAAAACCCTGATTGCCATATGCTTGGCCTTGGCGGTTATTCTGGTTTGCAAAACCTTGGCGACCTTGTTGATAATTTTGAGGCATCTGGCGCTGTTGAAATTGATTCATGAAACCTTGGTTTCCATAAGGGTTTTGGCCTATAGGCGCGCCCCTCATGCTTTGCATTGGAGCATTTCTGTTATTGTTATATCCGAAATTTTGCTGCTGACCAAATCCGTTATTTTGATACTGGCTAAATAGTGGTGGCATAATCTGTCTCCCCTCTTGGTAAAAAAGTGTGTTTCTTATAGTTTATTCAGCCGCGGGAGTACAGGTTACATTAAAGTTAAAAAAGCCATCGGCATAATGCCAATGGCTTTAAAAGGTTTATTATTAATTATTCAACGATTTTAACAACGCTGCCTGCGCCAACGGTTCTTCCGCCTTCACGGATAGCGAATGTAAGACCTTGCTCCATAGCGATAGGAGTGATAAGTTCGATTGTCATTTCAACGTTGTCACCAGGTTTGCACATTTCGATACCTGCTGGAAGGGAAATAACGCCAGTAACGTCAGTTGTTCTGAAATAGAACTGAGGTCTGTAGTTGTTGAAGAACGGGCTATGACGTCCACCTTCTTCTTTAGTAAGAACGTATACTTGAGCAGTAAATTTTGTGTGGCCTGTAATAGAGCCTGGTTTTGAAAGAACTTGGCCTCTTTCGATATCTGTTCTTTGAACACCACGAAGGAGTGCGCCGATATTGTCGCCCGCTTGAGCTTGGTCAAGAAGCTTTCTAAACATTTCGATACCAGTAACAACAACCTTACGTTTTTCTTCAGTGAAACCGATGATTTCAACTTCGTCTTGAACTTTAAGCGTACCGCGCTCTACTCTTCCTGTAGCAACTGTTCCACGACCTGTGATAGTGAAAACGTCCTCTATAGGCATAAGGAAAGGTTTGTCTGTTTCTCTTTGAGGGTCTGGAATATAAGAGTCAATAGCTTCAAAGAGCTCAATAATAGAATCGCCCCATTTGCCACTTGCGTCTTGCAATGCTTGGAAAGCAGAACCTCTGATGATCGGAGTTTCGTCGCCCGGGAAGTGGTTTTTGTCAAGCGCTTCTCTAATTTCCATTTCAACCAATTCAAGCATTTCTTCGTCGTCAACCATGTCACACTTGTTCATAAATACAACCATTTTAGGAACACCAACTTGGTGAGAAAGAAGGATATGCTCAGCTGTTTGAGCCATAACGCCGTCAGTTGCAGCAACAACTAAGATAGCGCCGTCCATCTGAGCTGCACCAGTGATCATGTTTTTAACATAGTCAGCATGGCCTGGGCAGTCAACGTGCGCATAGTGGCGGTTTGGAGTTTCATATTCAACGTGAGTAGTTGAAATCGTGATACCACGTGCTTTTTCCTCCGGCGCTTTGTCAATCTTGTCAAACTCAACGAACTCGCCAAGGTTATATCTTTCATGAAGGGTTTTTGTGATAGCAGCAGTAAGCGTTGTTTTACCATGGTCAACGTGACCAATCGTTCCAATGTTAACGTGCGGTTTAGTTCTTTCAAATTTAGCCTTACCCATTTGTAAATTGCCTCCTTTATAATATAGGTTTAAATTTCTTTTGGTTTGGGAGCCTTTGCTCCTTTTAAAATAATTCGTTAATATATTCCATTATAGTAACAGTTATGGACTTTTGCAAGCATAACTTTAATTTTTAGTAAAATTAATCATTGTTTTGAGCCCTACCAGAAACAACCTGTTCCTGAATATTCTTCGGAACTTGTTCGTAATGGTGGATTTCCATACTATAGATACCTCTACCTTGCGTTTTTGAACGAAGATCGGTCGCATAACCAAACATTTCTGCAAGAGGAACATAGGAATGGACAATAGTAGCATTACCCATCGGCTCCATGCCTTCAATACGGCCGCGGCGGCTGTTTATATCGCCGATAACATCACCCATATAATCCTCAGGAACAGTAACGTCAACCTTCATTATAGGCTCTAAAAGTATAGCATCGCCTTTTCTCATAGCGTCTTTAAACGCCATAGAACCGGCAATCTTAAACGCCATTTCAGATGAGTCTACCTCATGGTAGGAACCATCGTAAAGCGTTGCTTTAACGCCAAGAACTGGGAAACCACCGAGTACGCCGGAGTTCATAGCCTCCGAAATACCTTTTTCAACAGCAGGGATATATTCCTTAGGAATCGTTCCGCCTGTGATATTGTTTACAAACTCAAATGGTTTTTCAGCATCGTTGATATCCATAGGCTCAAACTTGACTTTACAGTGACCGTATTGACCACGGCCACCTGATTGTTTGGCGTATTTGCTGTCAACTTCAACGGCCTTTTTGAATGATTCTCTGTAAGCAACCTGTGGTCTACCTACATTTGCTTCAACTTTAAACTCTCTCAATAATCTGTCTACGATTATTTCGAGGTGAAGCTCACCCATACCAGCAATAATCGTTTGACCAGTTTCCTGCTCGATATACGTTCTGAACGTCGGATCTTCTTCCGCCAATTTCGCCAAAGCAACGCCAAGCTTATCTCTGCCAGCTTTTGTCTTTGGTTCGATAGCAACGGAAATAACCGGCTCCGGAAAGTTCATAGACTCAAGAATAACAGCATTGTCCTCCGGGCAAAGCGTATCGCCTGTTGTTGAAAACTTAAGGCCGACAGCGGCAGCGATATCGCCTGCATAAACCTTATCGATTTCAATACGGTCGTTTGCGTGCATTTGCAGAATACGACCAATACGCTCTTTTTTACCCTTGGTGGAGTTATACACATAAGAACCGGATTCAAGAGTTCCCGAATACACCCTGAAGAATGCAAGCTTACCAACGAACGGGTCGTTCATGATTTTAAAGGCAAGCGCAGAGAACGGCTCTTCATCGGATGAATGACGCACGATTTCTTCCTCTGTATCAGCACTCACGCCTTTGATAGGCGGAATATCAACAGGGGATGGAAGGAATTCAACAACGGCGTCAATAAGTTTTTGAACACCTTTGTTTTTATAAGCAGAACCACATAAAACAGGTATAATCTCGTTATTAATACATGCTTTTCTCAAAGCTGCTTTAATCTCGTCCACAGAGATTTCTTCGCCGGAAAGATATCTTTCCATTGTGTCCTCATCATTTTCGACCGCCGCTTCTATCATTTCCGCACGGTATTGTTTTGCCTGTTCCAAAAGATCGCCAGGTATTTCCTCAACAGATATATTTTGACCTTTGTCATCCACATATAAATATGCTTTCATATCCATAAGGTCTATAACGCCCTTAAACATATCCTCAGCACCAATAGGAAGGTTCAACGGAATAGGACGCTTGCCCAATCTATCCTTTATCATTTGGACGACACGGAAAAAGTCCGCGCCCATAATATCCATCTTGTTAACGAAGGCGATTCTTGGAACACCATATTTATCCGCTTGGCGCCAAACCGTCTCGGATTGAGGCTCAACGCCGCCCTTTGCGCAGAAAACTCCGACAGCGCCGTCCAAAACGCGAAGAGAACGCTCAACCTCGACCGTGAAGTCAACGTGGCCGGGAGTGTCAATGATGTTAATCCTATGATCATTCCACTGCGTAGTAGTCGCAGCGGAGGTTATTGTTATACCTCTTTCTTGTTCTTGCTCCATCCAGTCCATTACAGCCGTGCCTTCATGGGTGTCACCGATCTTATAAGTACGACCGGTGTAATACAGGATACGTTCAGTGAGAGTTGTTTTACCGGCGTCTATGTGAGCCATGATACCGATATTTCTTGTCTTTTCGAGCGGGAAAGCTCTCTTTGACACAAATACTCCTCCTTCATAAGATTATACACATAACCAAAAAAGCTAACTGCATAATCCCATTTTGCATTGTAGAATAAATTACCATTTATAATGAGAGAATGCTCTGTTGGCTTCTGCCATCTTATGCACCTCGTCTTTTTTCTTAACAGCACCGCCGCTGGAGTTAATAGCATCCAAAATTTCATTTGCAAGGCGTTCCTCCATTGTTCTTTCGCCGCGTTTTCTTGAATAAAGAACTAACCAGCGAAGGCCAAGCGTTTGTCTCCTATCCGGTCTTATTTCCATAGGAACCTGATAAGTTGAACCGCCGACACGTCTTGCTTTAACCTCAAGCATAGGCATGATGTTGTTAAGCGCCTCCTCAAAGCATTCCAGCGCAGGTGTACCTCTTTTTTCGGCAACCTTTTCAAACGCGCCGTAAACAATGCTTTGTGAAACACCTTTTTTACCGTCAAGCATTACCGCATTTATAAGCTTTGTAACAAGCTTGCTATTATACAACGGATCCGGCAATACGTCTCTTTTTGCTACATGTCCTTTTCTTGGCACGATTCTTCCCTCCTTAAAATAATATTAAATTGGTACTCACCCTGTTTGATAACAGGCATGATTCACGCCATGTACTGCTTTTTCCAAAAAATCGGAATAAACAATTATATATAATCTTAATTAAAAGATAAAGTTTTATACGTGCTTATTGCTTTTAAAAAAAAGAAAAGCTGATATAAAAACTTAAACCCCAATGGTAGATTGTATTTTTTTTGTACAAGGCATTTTAAAGTTTAAACATTAAATTAATTAAATTTAAGCTTTTTTCTTTGGGCGTTTAGCACCGTATTTAGAACGAGCCTGGCCTCTTTTTGCAACACCTGCGGTATCAAGCACGCCTCTTAAAATGTGATAACGAACACCCGGAAGGTCACGAACTCTTCCGCCTCTTATAAGAACAACGCTGTGCTCTTGAAGATTGTGGCCTTCGCCTGGAATATACGTCGTAACTTCCATACCGTTGGAAAGACGAACCCTGGCAATTTTACGAAGAGCTGAATTCGGCTTTTTAGGCTTCTCAGTTCTAACGTTAGTACAAACGCCACGTTTTTGCGGTGAAGACGCATCCATACGTTTTTTCTTAAGAGAATTATACGTTTTTTGAAGCGCTGGTGAAGTTGACTTTCTAAACTTGTCTGTTCTACCGCTTTTAATAAGCTGGTTAACTGTTGGCATTAATTGCACCTCCCTGCATAAATTAATACTTTCTGCCATTGTGTTTTAAAGTTTTTATTCAAAATGGATTCCACGACAAAAAAAGCGGAAACCCACCCTAAACCAAACACCGTAAGATTTTATCATTTAATAGCCCAAATGTCAATATGTTAATTTTTGATTCTAATCGATTATAAATCACAACGAAAAATATATCTTGGAAGCTGTCAAAATACTGGTTTTCCACTCTTTTATTAGCTATCATTTCTTTTCTTTTTTACACAAAAAAGGCTGCAGTGGCAGCCTGACAGCCTTTTAATGTTCCTTTGTAGGTTACAGTAATTAGAATTCAATGTCTATTACTTCAAAATCAGGTAAAACAACAGAAAATTGCACGGTGTAATCTGATCTTTCTGATTTTGCCTCTCTAAATTCATCAAGTTCATCCCACAAATAGTCATGCGCTAATGTTTGACCAAATAAGTAATATTGCTGAAAATTATAAGTTTTTGCATTTTTAATTATATCTTCATTTTTTCTATCACAGCATTAAATATTTCTAGCTTAAAATCATCATCAATGGTACAAATAATTTCATTTTGTGCAAGCATTATTTCAAGAGCAATCAGCTTAAAAACCTTCATATGGTCATCATCAGTTTTGTATTCATACAAAACTTTATAGTTTTTATAACGCTCCAAAACAACTGATGCACAATCTTCCCTATTTAGCAATTCGTTTATACCATTAAATTTTTGACGAAAAGACCCGAAACGGCCTGCAGAAGCAACCATTTCAGGCAACTCAGGATAATCTAAAACGACCGTGAGTAATGTCTCGCTATCCCATTCTGACATCAATTCTTCAGGTAAATCATGGCTACTGTAAGAAAAAAATTTTGGATAAGTATATACGCCTTCTGATTTCGGTGTTTCAAAATAATCAGAGGAAGCATTTGAGTTTTGGTCATTGTTACTGGTAATTATTTCAGGTATTGAGCTAGTAGTAGGGATTAAATCATTATGAGATGGAATAATGGTAGTTGAAAAAGTCAGGTCAGATTCAGGCGGAGTTGTATCACTACAACTGATTAAAGAAGCCGATAGTAAGCACACTAAAAATAAGGCAACTGGTTTTTTCATTATAGTCATCACCGTGTTTAAGACATTTATATCATTCTAGACACCATATTCACTAAAAAAATACCAAAAATCTTTTTCAATAGAACTGCCTCTTTTAAAATTTTACCTCTTCCAACGAGTCATCGGGCATTAACACTACTACTGTGACAGTGTACTCCGACTTTTTAGATTTAATATCACGGAATTCGTCTAAAACATCCCAAAGATAATAACGAGCCAATGCCTCTCCAAAAACATA
>CAYVCG010000048.1:0-7731 GCA_964449985.1 uncultured Defluviitaleaceae bacterium | reverse complement strand
ATAGCATCTCTTCATTTTTATCAATAACAATGTTAAAAAGATTAACCCTAGTTTCTTCATCCAACTTATTAATAAAGTCTTCCTGCGCCATAATCAGTTCTAATACATCCAGCGGCAAAAACTCATTAAAAGCACCTTCATAAGTACCAGTGATTTTATCATTGGAGTTTAGAACCCTTTCTTTTTTATAGCGTTTAATGACGGTTTCGACGCAATCTTTCCGCTTTAGCAGTTCATTGATACCATTAGAATAATTGCGTATACTAACAAAACCGCCTGGACTTCCCCAAAATACATCACGATCATAAATATTAGGCATAGTGGGGCAATTCATTATTGTTTGAAGCAAAGCCGGAGTGCTCATTTCATTAATGATATCAACCGGTATATTAATATCTCTATACCGTTTAAACCTTTCATAGTCATAAACCTCGTCCGGAGAAAAACCATAGTTTTCATATTTATCAGCATTATCATCGGGAGTATTTGTTTCATAAGCAGGATCAGTAACATTAATAGTATAAATAGATTCGGTTTCAGATTGGGTCAAGTCTGCATTTTGGCAACTAGATAAGAGAGCAAGCATTAATAACAAGATGAAAATTAAGATATTTTTTTTCATAACCATCATCCTAATTTACTTAATTATATTATTCGAATAATATAGATTAATTATAGCATATTTTGAAAAATATTCAACAAGTAACTCCACCTCCTTTGCAGGAAGTCAAGCCAAACTGCCCTTATGCACTTGTGCAATAATATTATAGCCTGTACAAACTGCTTAATGCAAGAATTCAATTGACTAAAACATCGGTCCCAATGTAAACTATAACAGATTATTAATTGAGAAGGGGGACAGCATATGAGAGCTGTTACAAACAGGCTTGAAGCTTTCAGTGATGGGGTTATTGCGATTATTATAACGATTATGGTGTTAAATATACCGCTTCCCGCCAGCATTACGGAGGAAAGCATAGGTGAGCTGCTTATGGCCGTTGTTGTGTTTTTCGTCAGCTTCATTGTTGTTGGGTCGCAATGGGAGAAGCATCAGTATTTATTCTGTATATGTAAAGAAGTTTCGGGCAAGATTGTTTGGTGGAATATAATTTATTTGTTTTTCCTATCTCTTATGCCATTGCTTACAAAATGGATTATTGAAAATCCAGGGCAAGTGGTTCCGGCTGTTGGCTATGACATTGTGTATTTAATGGTAAGCATAAGTTTTCATCTGCTGCAAAACTGTATTGTTAAGGAAAGTAGCCATGAATTTGCGGAGGAAATAAAAAAGCGCAGGCAAGCCAGAAAAAATGGATGGTTATCTTTTATAGCCATGTTTATAGGAATTGTGCTTATTTTCCTTATGTCTTTTGTGTATCCCACAGCTTCTATTATATTCTTTGTGGCTTTGCCTGTTACTACATCGTTATTTAATCTTTGGCATGATCGATCAAGGCGTATACCCATAGGTGTTGCCCGTAATACTAAATAATGTAAATACTTTCAAATATAGGTTGATATGCATACAATTATCTGATAAAATAAATAGAATTGCTTTAGTCGTGAACAAAAACATAAACGTAAGAGGTGTTTATAACAATGGGTTTGATAGAAAAAATATTTGGTTCTTACAGCGATAAGGAGCTTAAAAGAATAAATCCTATAGTGGATAAAATAGAAGCTTTGGAACCAACGATTCAAAAGCTTTCTGACGAAGAATTGCGGGCTAAGACCGACGAATTTAAGGCCCGCCTTGCAAACGGCGAAACTTTGGACGATATTTTGGTGGAAGCTTTTGCGGTCGTGCGTGAGGCTGCTAAAAGAACTCTTAATATGAGGCATTTCCGGGTTCAGCTTATCGGTGGTGTTGTTTTGCATCAGGGTCGTATTGCAGAAATGAGAACAGGTGAAGGTAAAACGCTTGTTTCAACATTACCTGCTTATTTAAATGCTTTGCAGGGCAAAGGTGTTCATATCGTTACGGTTAATGACTATCTAGCAAAGCGTGACTCGGAATGGATGGGGCAGGTGCATAGATTTTTAGGTCTGTCCGTAGGCGTTATTCTCCATGATTTAAATAATGATGAACGCCGCGAGGCTTATAACTGCGATATTACCTATGCCACCAATAATGAGCTGGGTTTTGACTATCTTCGTGATAACATGGTTGTTTACCAAAAAGATGCTGTGCAAAGAGAATTGCATTACGGCATAATAGACGAGGTTGACTCGGTTTTGATAGACGAGGCGAGAACTCCGCTTATCATTTCAGGCAGCAGCGGAAAGTCTACTCATCTTTATAAGGTTGCTGATGGATTTGTTAAAAGCCTTAAAAAAGGTAGAATATTAAATGAAGAAGAAGCATTAAATCCTCTCATGCGTGTTGAATTGCAGGAAGAAGGAGACTTTGTTGTTGATGAAAAGCAAAAGACAACATCCCTTACTCAAGAAGGCGTTAAAAAGGCAGAACGTTTCTTCGCAATAGAAAACCTTTCTGATCCGGAAAACTTGGAGATTCAGCATCATATCAACAACGCTCTGAAAGCAAACTGCAACATGCATTTGGATCAGGATTATGTCGTTTCAGAAAATGAAGTCGTAATCGTAGACGAATTTACTGGCCGTCTTATGCCTGGTCGCCGTTATTCCGACGGTTTGCACCAAGCGATTGAAGCTAAAGAAGGCGTTGAGGTAAACAGAGAAAGCAAAACTTTGGCAACAATCACATTCCAGAACTTCTTCAATAAATACGGTAAGAAATCAGGTATGACAGGAACAGCGCTGACAGAAGAAGGTGAGTTCCGTGAAATCTATAAAATGGACGTTGTTGTTATTCCGACAAACATGCCTGTTGTTCGTACTGACTTCCCTGATCAGGTTTATAAAAACGAGCCGGCTAAATTCAGAGCGGTTGTCCGCGATATTAAAGAGTGCTATGACAGGGGTCAACCTGTTCTCGTTGGTACTATTACTATAGATAAATCCGAAGAACTAAGCAAAATGCTTAAAAAAGAAGGCGTTCGCCATCAGGTGTTGAATGCGAAATATCACCAGCAAGAGGCGGAAATCGTTGCGGATGCAGGTTTAAAAGGCGCTGTCACTATTGCAACAAACATGGCCGGTCGTGGTACGGACATTAAGCTGGGTGAAGGCGTTGTGGAACTGGGCGGTTTGAAAATAATCGGCACGGAACGTCATGAATCCCGCCGTATTGACAATCAGCTCAGGGGTCGTGCAGGTCGTCAGGGAGATCCGGGCGCTTCAAGATTTTATATCTCTCTTGAGGATGAGCTTATGCGTCTGTTCGGTTCGGACAGGGTTAAGAAAGTCATAGAAGCCCTTGGTTTGGATGAAGACGAAGCCATAGAGCACAGTATGCTTACAAAAGCAATCGAAAACGCTCAGAAAAAGGTGGAAGGCAACAACTTCTCCATTCGTAAGCATTTGCTGGATTATGACCAAGTTATGAATGAGCAAAGGGAAATTATTTATAGCGAGCGTAAAAAGGTCTTAAATGGAGAAGACTTAAAGGATAATATATTAAACTTGCTAAAGGATGTTATTAAAAGGCATGTGGATATGCATGTCCCTGAAGAAGCTGAGTCTGCTGCTGATTGGGATATTATCGGTTTATATGAAGCTCTTGCTCCGATAATCCACTGCAAGCTTATCGACCTTTCTGGCATTGATAAACAAACATATACAAAAGAGCAACTTGTGGACAAGCTTCATGAAGAAGCTGTTGAGCTTTACAACAAGCGCGAGATTGAATTTGAGGCGCAGCGTATGCGTGAGATAGAGCGCATAATTATGCTTAGGGTTATAGACCAAAAATGGATGGATCATATAGATGATATGGATCAAATGCGCCAAGGTATCAGCCTTCGTGCTTATGCCCAGAGAGACCCGATTGTTGAATATAAATTTGTCAGCTTTGAAATGTTTGAGGAACTTGGCAACAATATTAAGCAGGACGTAGTCCGTGGCATGTTTAACGTAAGACTGGCTACTCCGCCTGAAAAACGTGAGCAGGTTGCAAAGCCGATATCAACAAGCAGTGAGCAAGGCTCGGTTAAAGGCCCAACCCGCAGAAAACAAGAAAAAGTCGGCAGGAATGATCCATGTCCGTGCGGCAGCGGCAAGAAATATAAGCAATGCTGTGGCAGAGAGGCATAAGTAAACTGTTTTGTCGGTTAGAGTTTAAACGAAAAGAGTGATATAAATGCTAGAATTGGAAGAGCTTAACCAACAGCTTGCTCCATACTCAAAAAAACTAATAGAAATGGGGAACTCACTTTGACATCGCTGGTGCGAAATCAAAGATAGAGGAACTGGAAAAACAATCTGGTGAGCAAAATTTTTGGGACGATATGCAAGTGGCTCAAAAAATACTTCAAAGAGCAAAAGAACTAAAAAATAAAGTGGAAAACTTTGAAAAGCTTTCCGCTTCTTATGACGATGTTCTTACGCTAATAGAAATGGGAGTAGAGGAGAATGATGAATCTATCATTCCAGAGGTTACACAGCTTGCAAAGTCGTTTATAAATGAATATGACCAGCTGCATTATGCTACGCTTTTAAGCGGCGAGCATGATGCCAGCAATGCCATAGTTACGCTGCATTCCGGCGCCGGCGGCACAGAAGCCTGTGACTGGGTTGCTATGCTACTTCGCATGTATACAAAATGGGCAGAAAAACGTGGATATTCAGTGGAAATGCTTGATTATCTGGCTGGCGAAGAAGCCGGTGTAAAATCCGTTACGTTCCAAGTAAACGGTGAAAACGCATATGGCTATTTGAAAAGCGAAAAAGGTGTGCATAGGCTTGTGCGCATTTCCCCGTTTGATTCTTCCGGCAGAAGGCATACGTCTTTCGCTTCCTGCGATATTCTCCCGGAGATGGACGATAATATTGAGATAGATATAAACCCGGAGGATTTGCGTATAGACACATACCGTTCCAGCGGCGCAGGTGGCCAGCACGTTAATAAAACAGAAAGCGCCATAAGGATAACTCATATTCCAACAGGCGTTGTAGTTCAGTGCCAAAATGAGCGTTCTCAGCACAAAAACAAAGACAGGGCGCTCAAAATGCTAAAGGCAAAGCTATACGAAATAAAGGAAACAGAAAAACTGGAGAAGCTTTCCGATTTCCGTGGGGAAATAAAGGATATTGGCTGGAGCAGCCAAATCCGCTCATACGTTTTCCATCCATATAACATGGTTAAGGATCATAGAACGTCTGCCGAAGTAGGAAATATACAGTCTGTTATGGATGGCAACATAGATGTGTTTATGAACGCTTACCTTGTTGGTATGAGTGCGGAAAAAAGTGCAGAATCCTAAGGAAACGGTGGTTTATGAAGGAAATAATTATTTCTCATAACGAATCCAATCAAAGGCTGGATAAATTTCTTTTGAAATACATGGGCAAGGCCTCTAAAGCATTTATTTATAAAATGCTAAGAAAAAAACGCATTAAGTTAAACGGAAAAAGGGCAGAAGGTTCAGAAATTATATGGCCGGATGATAGAATCTATTTATATTTGTCCGATGAAACTATTGATTCTTTTACAGAGGAAAAAACCGTTCATAAAGCCGGAAAGCTGAATGTTGTTTTTGAGGATGAAAATATCCTTATATGCGATAAGCCTGTCGGCGTATTAAGTCAGCCCGAAAGTAAGGACAATCATGATACAATGGTAGATAGGCTTTTGTATTACCTCTATGAAATCGGCCAGTATATGCCGGATAAGGCTTTGGCTTTTACGCCAGCCGTTTGCAACAGGTTGGACAGGAATACAAGTGGCTTGTTGCTTTGCGGGAAAAATCTTCATGCTGTTCAATCGCTTAATGAAGCTCTGCGAAACAGGCATATAGATAAATACTATCTGGCGATTGTTGAAGGCGAGCTTAATAAAACGATTACGCTAGAGGGCTTTTTTAAGCGGGATGAATTGTCTAATCAAACCGTTATTTCTGCTGATCCTGACGGTGGCAAACCGGTTTTTACACAAATAGAACCATTACGCTGTATAGACGGGCGAACCTTGCTGCGCATAAAGCTTATAACCGGCAAGACTCACCAAATCCGTGCGCATTTGAGCAGCATTGGTTATCCGATTTTGGGTGATAAAAAATACGGTGGAAAAAGCTTGGATGGTTTTTTTAGCAAAGGGCATATTTCTGGCCAGTTGCTTCATGCTCATGAAATTATGTTTTGCGAAAGAGATGGTTTTCTTTCGTATTTATTTGGAAAAAGAATTGTTTCGAACGTTCCCGCTTGGGTAAACATATTTGGATTTAAATATACCGACTGAAATAAACTGGGAGGTTTTATAATGAAAGCGATATTATTGGTTGCGGGTTATGCTACAAGATTGTATCCCTTAACGCTTGACACTCCGAAGGCTCTTTTGCCGATAAACGGCAGGCCGATGCTTGATTATATTGTTGATGAAATCAATAAGATAGACGAGATAGACTGCATATATGTTGTTTCCAACCATAAATTTATAAACAATTTTGAAGACTGGTCTAAAACTGTAGACACAAAGAAAACTGTTAAGGTTATAGACGATGGCACAGAAACAGAGGTCACAAGGCGCGGTGCTATCGGTGATATTTATTATGTTGTAGAGCAGGAAAAGGTGGACGATGAAATCGTTGTTATCGCGGGTGATAACTATTTTACGTTTGACCTTAAAGATTATTTTAATTATTTTAAAAGAATCGGGAAAGACTGCGTTTGCACCAAGCGCCATGGCGATATCGAACAGCTTAAACAGTTTGCCGTTGCTCAGACTGATACAAATGGCAGGATTATTGATTTGGTCGAAAAACCTAGCGAACCCAAGTCGGACTTGGCTGTTTATGCAACATACTTTTATAAAAGGGACACTGTTCCGCTTTTCCATGAATACTTACGCCAAGGCAATAAGCCTGATGCGCCGGGATATTTTGTGCAATGGCTTTATAAGGTAAAGGACGTTTATTCATACGAAATGCAAGGCGAATGCTACGACGTTGGCACGCTTAAAAACTATGAAGAGGTTCAGAAGTTGTTTATATAATAGGCTTTGCGCTAAAGCTTTTTAAAGGGTTTGGGAAACTTTTTTTATAAGGGTTTCCCAAGGTCTTTTTTATTTTAATCCCAGAGGAGGGCGCATATGGATATTAAAGACGTCATAAGGCAATTTGAGCGGGAAAACGGCGTTATCGCGGGGGTTTGCGGGGCTGATAGGCTTGATTATCTGGATGGTGTTTCGCTGGATGCTCCGTTTGTTTCATTTGAACGTGAAATGCGCATTAATCCAAGGGCTGTTATGCCCTCTGCCAAGAGTATCGTCGTTTTGGGTGTTCCATATCGAAAGCGTGAGGCTTTTGCTTTGGATAACGAATATAGGGGTGTCTTTTCCATTGGCGCTGTTGGGCAGGATTATCACAAAAGCGTTCATGCGTTGCTTATTGCTCTTCGGGATAAAATGCTTGCGGTTTGCGATTTTTCCTCTATGATATTTGTTGATACAGGGCCGCTTTTGGAGCGCGAATTTGCAAAAAAAGCTGGTCTGGGATGGCAGGGGCGGCATTTTAATATTATTTCTGATCAATTCGGCAGCTTTTTTAATATTGGGCTTATGCTTGTGGATATTTATATCCCTGAGGATAAACCGTATGACCCCGGCTTTTCTCTTTGCGGCGAATGCAATGCTTGCGCAAAAGCTTGCCCCGG
>CAYVCG010000047.1:0-15919 GCA_964449985.1 uncultured Defluviitaleaceae bacterium | reverse complement strand
ACAATATGAATGCCGATATAATGTTTCATAGCCTGCGAAATTATTTGGATAAAGATTTTTTAGATTCGCATAAGTATGTAACATTTAATACGATTTATGATGATTATAAATGGGAGATATTCTCTGTCTATATAAGCGGAAGAGATTTTTATTATATACAGGTTGATTTTCGTGGTAAAGAGTTTGAAAAGCTTTTAGGCGAAATGAAGTCTCGCTCTATTTTTGATACTGGCGTTGAAGTTACCCCTGAGGATAGGATACTAACGCTGTCTACATGTTCTAACCTACCAGATGAATCTTTGCTAGTTATTAATGCAAAACTTGTAGATAATAGACAATCTGAGGAATAATATGGTAAAAGTCTTTAAATTTAATACAATTACAAAATAATTATATTGAAAATTATTGACAATATCATCATCTTATGGTATTATATGACTGTGAAAATAGTTCAAATTCAGACTTGTTTTAAAAATTGTTTGACAATTCTGAAATATTTTGTAATTTTTTAAAAAAACTGTTAAGTATTGTTATGAAGTGCCGATATATTGAATATAGATAATAACAAGACGTTATGTTTATCAATAGATAAAACCTATCCCTCCGAACAGTTTTATAGGTTTTGTTTATTAAATATAAAATGCTATTTTTAATAGCAGCAGTTTATTAAATTTGATTTGACTCTTTATTTTGTGATACATTTTATTTCTCCTTTTTCCTCATTTTGAGAAAGCTTAAAAGCTTTCTCTTTTTTTTATATTCTATCTATATTTTTTTAAGCCCCTGCCCAAAAGGGCAGGGAGTTTTATGTTTTACAGGCTAACGCTCCATAAACCGTGTTGGTTGCAATATGCATATATGCACACCACATCATCCTTTACAACGGAAAAGACTGCCTCAGGCTTATCGTTTGGAGAAAGACGCTTATATACGCCGCCATCTTTAGTTTGAACGAAAATCCATGGGATATAATGCTCCGAAACCATAGGATGCTCAACGCTTCCAAGTTTGACAACGAGCTTTCCGCCCTCATAAGAAACATCCGGAACGTGCTTCTCTTTGGAAGCATCAACCGTGTTAGGCTTTAAAGCCTCCAAACCGTCTATACAAACAGCTGAATCCATCGCGATATTAAAAAGCACAGCGTCGCAGCTATTGCATTTATAAAAATTTTGTTCCATACAAAAACCTCCTTGATTTAAGCGATAACGGTTATATTGTTTATACTAACCATTTACTGTAATTTTACTCCAATATTTACTAAAATTATTCGCTTGCTTTATCATTGTATAATAAAATAAATGTGCTTGTCAACAATATTAGCTTAGTAATCCTACAGGCTTAGTAATAAAATCTTGTTTTAGGGTGTAGGTTATGCTAAAATTATTAACAACAAATAAATTTGGGGATTATATATGAAATTTCTAAAAGATGATATAAAAAAGGGAACATATAAAAGCGTTTATTTGCTTTATGGTGAGGAACATTTCCTTATAAAGCATTATGAGGGCGAGCTAAAATCAAACATAATTCCTGAGGGTTCCGAAACTATGAACCTGAGCTTGTTCCAAGGGAAGGATGCCGTTGCAGACTCGATTATAGACGCTTCCGAAACCATGCCGTTCTTTAACGAATATAGGCTCGTTTTGGCAAAGGATACGGGTTTTTTTGCGTTGGGCAGAAAAGAAGAATCAGATAAAATAGCTTCATATATTTCTGATGTTCCTGAAAGCACAATTATTGTTTTTATAGAAAATGATATTGATAAACGCAACAGTCTTTATAAAGCCGTTTCAAAAATGGGCAGGGCTGTTGAATTTAAAACACCCGGTGAGAAGGATTTGTTGGATTGGATAATAAAGTATTGCAAAAAACGCGGCAAAACTATCGAAAGGCCGACTGCAATAACGCTTTTGCAAACCGTTCTAAACGATATGGCAACAATTGCATCAGAGATGGACAAGCTGACAGCATATGTCGAAGATGACGTTATAACAGCAGAGGATATCTCACTTGTTTGCAATAAATCCGTCGAAAGCAAGATATTCGATCTCGTTGGTGCAATAGGAAACAAAAAAGCGCATATCGCGCTTGATGTTTTTGCAAACCTGTTGCATATGAAAGAATCACCTATTATGGTTTTATCTATGATTGCGCGACAGTTTCGCATTATATTGCAATGCAAGGATCTGTCGCACAACAATATGCCGGTGGATAAAATATCAGAAAAGCTTGGTATAAGAAGCTTTATTGCAAGAGATTGTTTGAAACAGGCAAAAAATTTTGAAACAGAAACGCTTCTGAAGGCATATGAAAAGTGCCTTAAGGCCGATGTTGGTATTAAAACCGGGCGTATTGACGCAAAACTGGCAGTGGAGCTTTTGATCCTGTCTATTTAACGGGATTAGAGCGCTCGTGTTTAAGAAGCCATTCCTTTCGCCATAATTCCCCTCCATATCCGACTAGCGCGCCATTTGCACCGACAACTCTATGACAAGGTATGATTATTGAAATCGGGTTATGGTGGTTTGCTCCGCCGACGGCTCTATATGCTTTCGGATTGCCTATATTTGTTGCCAGCTGTTTATAGCTTATTGTTTTGCCATAAGGTATGTCTAGAAGTGCTTGCCATACCCTGCGCCGAAATTCTGTTCCTTGCGGTTCTACTTTAACATCAAAGGTCTTTCTGCTGTTGTTAAAATACTCATCAAGCTGAACAACTGCTTTTAAAAGCTCGCCTTTGGGTTTTTCGTGCTCAAGGTATTTCAACGCCTCGGCGTCTGATATAAAGTTTAGCCCGGTCACTTGTTCATCTCCGCCGGAAAGGACAATAAAGCCAATGGGAGATTTATATAAATAATTCATGCCAATCCTCCATTTCTACGCCCCAGAGTTTTTACAATTCAATTACAGGGCGCAGAATTTTTCTATTTCTTCTTTAATAAGCTCTAAAGAGCTTCTCCAAAACGCTTTCCCGCTGACATCAATACCCATAAGGCTGGCGATATCCTCCAACGTGTTTTTACCTGTTGCAGCCAGCATCCTGTCATATTCAGGGACAAACGCTTCGCCTTCTTTTTTGTATTTTGCATATAATCCTTTTGAGAATAATTGACCATATGCGTAGGGGAAGTTGTAATAATTGGCATCGGCATAGTAATAATGCGGTTTGCAAGCCCACATATATGGATGCATATAGTTTTCATCAAGTCCGTTTCCATAGGTTTGTTTTTGCGCATCCAGCATAATATGGTTTAGCTCGTCTACTGAAAGCGGGCCTTCCTCTACAGAATTTATAACCTTATCCTCGAATAAAAATCTGGAATAAATATCAACGATAACCTGCGTTGAGCTGGAAATATCGTTTTCCAAAATGGTTATGCGATCCTCTTTTGGGGCTGTTTGTAAAGCAGCATCGCAAATAAGCGTTTCACAAAAAGTGGATGCGGTTTCCGCTATCGGCATACAATAATCACTGTTTAAGGGGGTTTCATTTTTTAAGCAATCGCCGTGATAAGCGTGTCCAAGCTCGTGCGCAAGTGTTAATACGTCATTAAACGTTCCGGAAAAGTTTGTCATTACTCTGCTTTGTCCTATGGAATGCAAATTTTCGCAGAAAGCGCCACCGCGTTTGCCCTCATGAATAGAAGCGTCTATCCAGTTTTTTTCAAACGCCGCTTTTGCAAAATCGCCAAGCTTTTTGCTAAATGATGAAAAGTTTTTATAAATAAAATCGGCAGCTTCGTCATAGGAAAAATGCATTTTGGATGTCCCTACAGGAGCGAATAAATCATAAAATGGCAGGCCGTTTTTATGCCCAAGCATTTCTGCCTTTTTCCTCAAATATTTTCTAAACACCGGGAAATATTCATCCATGGCGGAAAACATTGCGTCAAGGGTGCGTCTGTTCATGCGTGAATCTATAAGTGTTTTGGAAAGCGGCGATTCATAACCGCGAATTTTGCAAAGGGTAATTACCTCGCCTTTTATATTGTTTAACGCAAACGATGCAGCTTTATCCATGTTTTTATATGCTCGAAGCTCAGCCTCATAAGCTGCCTTGCGCTTTGCAGCATCGTTGTTGTATGCAAGATTCCTTATTGCGGTCATAGGAAGGCGTTTTGTTTCACCATCTATTGTTATATCTGCCATTAATGTAGCAAAAAGCAGTTCCTTCATATTTCCCCATGCACTGGAGCCTGTTGTTGTTAGCTTTGATATAACAGTTTCCTCCTGCTCTGAGAGCATATATTTGCATGAGGCCTGTATTTCGTTAAGTATAAATCTATGCTCTTTTAATACAGGTGATTTGTCGATTATATCGTTAAGATTTTTTAGCCCTGCAATATATTGTTTGAATAAAACCTCCGGTTTTGCCAGATCGGTTAATATATTTTCTATTTGAGTATCAAATTTTGCGGCTTTGTCGTTTTTAGAGTCTACGCTCATAACAAGCTGGCAATAATATGACAGATTTTCAAACCTACTAATATTATTCATCATTTCTATATATTTTTCAAGGCATTTGACCGGGTCGGAAAAGAAGGTCAATTCCTTTTTCGCAAACTCAGTCAGATCTGCAATTGCTTTTTTTAATCCGGCTAGATCTGATTTAAACTTTTCGCTGTCAAACCCTGTATACAAGTCGTCCAAATTCCAATCCATACTTAAACCCACATATATTCCTCCCAAATGCTATTGCTTTTTAGCCAATGCTACTTATAGTATACACCAGTTTTTGTCATATTATTTATTGTACGGTAAATTTAGGTAATGTCAATACTGCCTTATTTTTAGTGATTATGTGATAAAATAAGTTGAGAAATAAAAATGTATGTGTTAATATCTTTTATATATGCATAAAACGGAAAAGGGGTGTGCAAGTAAATGATACCGACGTTAACGCTCTTGGAAATTAATCAAATAATAAACTGTGTCCATGGGGACCCGCACCGCGTGCTTGGTATGCATGAAATACAATATGATGGAAAAAACGCTCTGGCTGTGCGCGTATTTATTCCGCAGGCAAAGAGGATAACCGTTATTGACCCAAATGATGAGTCTTTTAAGCAAGAGATGGAGAAAATCCATATAGAAGGCTTTTTTGAAGCTGTCATTGAAGGCAGGGATAAATGGTTTCTTTATAAATTCGTTATAGAAAACTATGAGGGGCATGTGTGGGAATGTTATGATACGTATTCATTTGCGCCTCAGATTACAGAATATGATATTTATTTATTTGGAGAAGGCACACATTATGAAATATTTGAAAAACTTGGGGCTCATTATAAAATAGTGAACGGCATTGAAGGCGTTTCGTTCGGGGTTTGGGCGCCTAATGCTGAGAGAGTTAGCGTTATCGGAGATTTTAATTGTTGGGATGGGCGCAGAGGTCAGATGAGGGTTTTGGCTCGCTCCGGGATTTGGGAATTGTTCATTCCGGGGATTATGCCGGGCGATAAATACAAATTTGAGATACGGTCTTTTTCCGGCGATGTGTTTGAAAAATCTGACCCATATGCGTATTTGTTTGAAATACGCCCAAGCACGTCTTCAAAGGTGTTTGATATAGATGCATATGAATGGGGCGACGATAAATGGATGGATAATATAAAAAAATCCAAACCATTAAATGAGCCGATGAACGTTTATGAGCTGCATTTGGGTTCATGGAAACAAAATGCAGAAGGTGGATTTTTAACCTACACTGAAATTGCGGACAGG
The DNA here is from genome assembly GCA_964449985.1 of uncultured Defluviitaleaceae bacterium. Lineage (GTDB taxonomy): Bacteria > Bacillota > Clostridia > Lachnospirales > WRAX01 > CAYVCG01. The sequence goes on along the minus strand of CAYVCG010000047.1, from coordinate 10,195 downwards.
CAGATCCCATACGTTTTGGAGATGGGTTATACGCATATAGAGCTTTTGCCGATATCGGAGCATCCTTATGATGGTTCTTGGGGTTATCAAATAACTGGATATTTTGCCCCAACAAGCCGTTATGGAACGCCTGATGAATTTATGTATTTTGTTGATAAATGCCATCAAAGCGGTATAGGTGTTATTTTGGATTGGGTGCCTGCTCATTTCCCTAAAGATGCTCATGGTCTTGCGCGGTTTGACGGATATCCGCTTTATGAACATCCCGACCCAAGGCGAGGAGAGCATTTTGAATGGGGGACTTTGATTTTTGATTATGGGCGCAAAGAGGTTAAAAACTTTCTCATTTCAAATGCTTTGTTCTGGCTGGAAAAATATCATATAGACGGTTTGCGGGTTGATGCTGTTGCATCAATGCTTTATTTGGATTATGACAGAAGAGAAGGCCAGTGGCTTCCAAACCAATATGGCGGCAATGAAAACGTTGAGGCAATGGAGTTTGTTAAGCATTTGAACTCTATTGTTTTGGAAAGAAATCCACATGCGCTTATGATAGCAGAAGAATCTACGTCATGGCAGGGTGTAACCAGGCCGGTTGCTGATGGTGGCCTTGGTTTTAGCTTGAAATGGAATATGGGCTGGATGAATGATGTTTTGGGTTATATGGAAAAAGATCCGGTGTTCAGAAAATACCATCAAAATAATCTTACGTTTGGTATCGTTTATGCGTATACAGAAAACTTTATGCTTGTTCTATCCCATGATGAGGTGGTTCATGGCAAACGCTCTATGCTGGACAAAATGCCCGGTGATTTATGGCAAAAATGCGCCAATTTAAGGCTGTTGTATTCGTTTATGTATGGCCATCCGGGAAAGAAGCTCACTTTTATGGGTGGTGAGTTTGGCCAGTTCATAGAATGGAATGAAAAACGCGAACTGGACTGGTTCTTGCTTGAGTTTGAGCATCATAAGCTGTTGCATCAATTTGTTAAGGATATAAATACGCTATATAAAGATGAGCGAGCGCTCTGGCTTAGCGATACAAAGTTTGAAGGGTTTGAATGGATAAATTGCAGCGATTCCAACAGGAGCATTATATCATTTATGCGAAAGACGGACAAACCGTCGGAAACATTGCTATTCGTATGCAATTTTACTCCAACAGCTATAGAAAAATACAGGATGGGTGTTCCTTATAGTGGTGTTTATAAAGAGATTTTAAACAGCGATTCATTAAAATACGGCGGTCATGGAATGACGAATGATATTCCGCTAAAAACGGAAGATATGCGTTCGGACGGACATATGCAGAGCATATTGCTGAGCCTGCCTCCTTTAGGGGCTGTAGTGTTAAAACGGGTTAACGAGAATTAAGTATTCAAGGCCTTTATAGCTATGCTATAAAGGTTTTCTTTTTATGTCTGTCGCATATTTAAGCATATACAACCCCTGCGCCTAATAAAATATAGTATGTATCCAGCATAAAGCACCTTGCGATGCATATACAATCGGACAAGGGGGAGTCATCTGCTTTGAATAAAGCTTCTATTAATATAAAGAAAAAACTGTTATTTTTCTTGCTTGCATTTGAATTAATTATTAGTGGTCTTGTTGTTAGAATATTTTATGTTCAGGCGTTTGAAGGGGAGTATTTGCAGGCGAAAGCCTATGAACAGCAAACCCGTGACAGACTTATAACTCCCAACCGTGGCAGTATTTATGACAGGAATATGGTTGGGATAGCCGTAACAGAAACGGTTGCTTCGATAAGCGTTATACGCGCGCAGATAAAAGAGCCGGAAAAGGTTGCATCCATTCTTTCAGAAAAGTTGGAAATGGAATATGATGAGGTGTTAAAAAAGGTTTCAAAACGCGTTGCTTTGGAAAGAATTAAAACAAAAGTAGACCAGAAAACCGCTCATGAAATACGAGGCCTGAATCTTGCGGGTGTTGTTGTTGATGACGATATCAAAAGGGTTTATCCATACTCATCGCTTGCAGCGCAGGTCATTGGATTTGTCGGGAAGGATAATCAGGGTATCGTAGGTTTGGAAGCAAAATATGATAGCTATTTAAAGGGTGAGCAGGGCAAGATTTATACGAAAACAGACGCCGGAGGTATTGAAATCAAAGGCGGTTTTGTTGTTCGTTCAAACCCCATCCCGGGCATGAATCTTGTGACGACGCTCGATTGTGTTGTGCAACAATATGCTGAACAGACAATAAAAAAGGTTGTTGATGCAAAAAATGCCAAGCGGGGATTAATAGTCCTAATGAATCCGCAAAACGGCGAGATATATGCTATGGCAAATGAGCCAACGTTTGATCTAAATGACCCTTTTACTATTAATTCAGAAGAACTTATGGCTATGTGGGATACGTTTACTGATGAAGAGCAAATGGATTATTTAAACCAAATGTGGCGTAATTTTAGCCTTAATGATACTTACGAGCCGGGCTCTACTTTTAAAATAATGACGGGCGCCGCCGGGCTTCAAGAAGGAGTAATAACCCCGGAAACAGGGTTTACATGCGGTGGAGGAAAGGAAGTTGGCGGTCGGTTTATAAAATGCTGGTATTCTCCAAGAAGCCATGGTTCTCTAAATTTTGTTCAGGGAATGCAAAACTCTTGCAACCCGGTTTTTATGGGAACAGCAGAGCGCCTTGGCGCGGAGAAGTTTTATGAATATATGTCAGCGTTTGGTTTTAAAGAAAAAACCGGCGTAGATCTCCCGGGAGAAGCAATCGGAATTATGCATAAACTCGAAAACGTCGGCCCTGTTGAACTCGCGACAATGAGCTTTGGGCAATCGTTTCAAATAACCCCGCTTCAACTTTTGCGCGCTATATCAGCAACGGTGAACGGCGGATATTTAATAACACCTCATGTAGGCATGAAAATTTTGGATCAGGACGGAAACGTAGTTGAGGAACTGACGTTCGAAAAGGGAAGGCAGGTTATATCATCAGAGACTTCTGAAATAATGAAGGAAATACTTGAAAGCGTAGTAGAGACAGGAACAGGCAATAGAACGTATATCCCAGGCTATCGAATCGGTGGCAAAACAGCTACAAGCGAAAAGCTCCCCAGAAGAAGTGGCAAATATATAGCTTCTTTCGTTGCTCTTGCTCCGGCGGAGAACCCACAGATTATCGGTATTGCTCTCGTCGATGAACCAAAAGGGGCGTATTACGGCGGCCAGGTTACAGGCCCGCCTATGAAAGAACTTTTAGAGAGTGTTCTTCCATATTTGAATATTCAGGCAGAATACAGCGAGGAAGAACTGAAGATGGATGGCGTTGAAAAGGTTCTTATACCGGATTTGACAGGGTTATCGCGAAAGGATGTAAAAAAAACCACAGGTGATTTAAATCTGGATTGCGAAATCATCGGAGAAGGCGATGCAGTAATAAGGCAGTTTCCCCTTCCCGGCGAATATATAAACCAGAAAAGCAAGATTTTGATATATATGGCTGAAAAGCAAATTGCTGATGACGACGGAGAGATTGAAACTCCGCCGGATGATGAAAATTCTGATGGTGAAAATCCTAATGGTGAAAATCCTGATGGCGAAAATCCTGATGGCGAGCAGCCTATAGAGGAACCATCCGAGGATAAATTAATTGAATAATCAGAAATTACAAAATAAATTGCAAAAAAATGTTATTTAAATATGTAGAAATTTTGTCAGTCATACGATATAATTATGCGGTAACATTTAGAGACGGAGGGTTTTATGATGCTTTTATCGGAAGTGTTAAACGGCGTTGATTTTGAGAAAATACTAGGGGAATTTATAGACATAAGCAAAATTACTATTGATTCCAGAACCGCTTGCAAAGGTTCGCTTTTTGTGTGCATAAAAGGGCTTTCATCAGACGGGCATGACTACATTGATAAAGCGGTTGAAAACGGGGCTTGCGCTGTTTTGTGTGACAGGAAGCTGGATCAGTATCCCGAAGGCATTTGCGTTATTCTTGTAGAGGATTCTAGGGAAGCTTTGTCTAAAATCGCCGCAAATTTTTATGGAAATCCGCAAAAAAGTCTCAACATGATAGGTGTTACAGGAACAAATGGCAAAACAAGCGTCACTTATTTTTTGGAAACTATACTTAATCTGGACGGACGTGTTTGCGGCGTTATTGGAACGTCCGGTGTTATTGCAAATAAAACACCACTTAATATTTCATATGCAACATCAACAACGCCAGATACGATAGAACTATATGAGATTTTGGCTGAGATGAAAAAGCTCGGCGTGACGGACGTTTTAATGGAAGTAACATCTCATGCGCTTGCGCTTAAAAAAGTGGATGGAATACAATTTAGCAACGGAATTTTCACTAATCTTACGCAAGATCATTTGGATTTTCATAAAACGCTGGAAAACTATTTAAACTGCAAAATACGCCTGTTTAAGGCGAGCAAGTATGGCATAATAAATGCTGACGATGATTCTTGTGAAAAGATAAAGTCCGAAGCTTCATGTGAAATAATAACCTATAGCATTGATAATCCATCCAATTTTAAAGCAGAAAATGTTAAATATGAAAAGGATGGAACGTCATTCTCAGTCCAGGTATTTGGGGATTGGTATAATTTTAGGCTGAATATACCGGGAAAGTTTTCTGTTTATAACGCTCTTTCTGCAATAGTAACTTGTCTAAACATGGGTATTTCGGTCAGAACGATTGTGGATGGCGTTTCATTGATTAAAAATGTTCCCGGTCGCATACAGCCTGTTCAGAATGATAAGGGATTTGGTGTATTTGTGGATTATGCCCATACTCCGGATGGTTTGGATAACATTATTAAATCAGTAAAATTCTTTACAAAGGGCAGAGTTATTACAGTTTTTGGATGCGGTGGAGACAGGGACACAACAAAGCGCCCGATAATGGGCAAATTAGCCGGAGAATTGTCTGATTTTTGCATAATTACATCGGATAATCCCCGCTCAGAAGATCCATCCGATATTATTGCGCAAGTTGAAACAGGTATGTTAGAAACAGGATGTGAATATATTAAAGAGCCAGACAGGCGTGAAGCTATTTTTAAGGCCATCGGCATGGCGAGAGAGGGGGATTCTGTTATACTTGCCGGCAAGGGACATGAAAATTATCAAGAGTTTGAAAACAAAAGAAGAATATTTTTTGACGACGCAGTCGTTGCAAAAGAAGCTTTGGAGGGTTTAAAATGAAGCCAATTACTTTAAGAGAAATAGAGGCGGCGGTTGAAGGCAGGCTAAGTAATCCAGAAAAATACGATTTAACAATAACCGGTGTTTCGATAGACAGTCGTGAGGATATGGAAGGCAAGCTTTTTATACCTTTTTACGGCAAGAATTTTGATGCTCATGCGTTTATAGACGATGCTTTTGAAAAAGGCGCTGTTGTCAGCCTTTGTGAAAAAGAAGTATTGAAATGCCGCTCGGGAAAACCGGTTATATATGTTAAAAGCACAAAAGATGCTATAATGAAGCTGGCTAAATATTATAGGAGTCTTTTTAAATTACCTGTAATAGGTATAACCGGCAGCACGGGAAAAACAACGACGAAGGATTTGATAGCGTCTGTATTATCGCAAAAATACAGGGTTGTTAAAACAATGGGAAATTATAACAACGAAATCGGTCTGCCCTTGACTATATTTAATATAACAGAAGAAACAGAAGCTGCTGTTTTGGAAATGGGTATGAGCCATTTTAATGAAATCCACAACCTGAGCGAGATTGCGTGTCCGCACATAGCGGTCATTACAAATATAGGTGTTTCCCATATGCAAAACCTAGGCAATAAGCAAGGGATTTTGAAAGCTAAGTGTGAAATATTCGATTTTTTGGATGAGGATGGATACGGCGTTATAAACGGCGATGACCCTATGCTTATAACCCTTCATGGCCATTATAAAAATTTAAAATTTTTCGGGACAAAAACCGACAACGATTTTTATTCAAGTGATGTAAAATATAAAGGTATAAAGGGAATAAGCTTTAGGATAAACAAAAGAAGCGGCGATGGTATTTATGTCAATTCACCTACGCCGGGATATCATATGGTTTTGAACTCTCTTTGTGCGGCTGCCGTCGGAACTATCCACGATATGTCTTTAGAGGAAATCAAAAAAGGCATAGAGTCATATCATCCGTCTACTATGCGCATGGATATTTTCAGAAATAGTAGAGGCGCAAATGTTATTAACGATGTTTATAACGCAAACCCCGATTCTATGAAGGCGGCGCTCGACGTTTTAAAGCATGCCCAAGGAAGAAAGATGTGTATACTTGGGGATATGCTTGAACTCGGAGATTTTTCTGATGAGATGCATTATACAATAGGCGAGTATGCAGCCACTTTAAATATTGATTATATATTTACGTTTGGTGATAAGGCAAAACATATTCATGAAGGAGCTTTATCTAAGATACAGGTTGGAGCTTCTAGGTCATCGGCCGTATATTTTTCAGATAAAAACGAAATACCACAATTTGCCCTTGATATATTAAAGGATGACGATACTGTGCTTCTAAAAGCATCAAGGGGAATGAAGTTTGAGGAAATAACAAAAAGCCTTGCTTAAAAAGCGGCTGCTAAAAACAAAAATAGACACGGAGTGAAAAATTCATGGTTTTTACAATGGAAAGCGCGATATATGCAGTTTTAATATCCTTTGCGGTATGCGTAGTATTATGCCCAGTTATAATACCGTTTTTAACGAGGCTGAAGTTCGGCCAAAACGTTCGGGATGACGGGCCAAAGACACATATCAAAAAAACCGGAACGCCGACAATGGGCGGAATTGTCATTGTTTTAAGCTTCGTGGCCTCTTTGCTTTTTTTTGTAAACGGCAATCCTGATGCGCTCATCGTTTTGTTTATAACAGTTGGTTATAGCATAATAGGCTTTTTGGATGATTATATAAAGGTTGTTAAAAAACGCTCGCTTGGTCTTAGGGCGTATCAAAAAATAATTGCCCAACTGCTTGTAACAGCTGTTTTTGCGTATTATATTTATAATTATACAGATACGGGAACAAGTATTTATATCCCGTTTACAAACGGATTTTTCTTTGATTTGGGATTGCTTTATTATCCGTTTATATTTATAGTTATGATAGCAACAGTAAACGGCGTTAATCTGACGGATGGGCTGGACGGACTTGCTTCCGGCGTAACTGTTTTGATCTCCACATTTTTCTTATTTATGGCATACATATATTCCAGCAACACGCTTCCTGTTATTGGGGCGGCTGTAGGCAGCCTTCTGGGCTTTTTGCTTTTCAATTCGCATCCGGCCAGGGTTTTTATGGGCGATACAGGCTCGCTTGCATTAGGCGGGTTTATTGGGGCAGTTGCGATATTGTTGAAGATGCCGCTTATGATTGTTATTGTTGGGCTTGTTTATGTTTTGGAATCGCTTTCGGTCATGCTTCAGGTGGGTTATTTTAAGTTAACCCACGGCAAACGTCTGTTTAAAATGGCTCCGCTGCACCATCATTTTGAGATGTGTGGATGGTCGGAAACAAAGGTAGTAACATTGTTTTATATAGCAACTGCGGTTATGTGCTTAATAGGATATTTGGCGGTTAATTAATCAAGAGGTGAATTTATATGGAAAAAGTAAGCTCCGGGGTTTTATCTTATAAAAATGTATTATCAGGAAAGAACATTCTCGTATGCGGGATAGCGAAATCAGGCATTTCGGCAGCCATTCTTCTTAAAAGCTTGGGTGCCCATGTTACCGTATCCGATATCAAGCAGCGGGAAAAGGTTGAGGCCGATGCATTGTATTTAGAGGAAAACGGAATAAGTCTTTTTCTCGGCAAGAACCCTGATGATATAATAAACGAATTTGAGCTTGTTGTTGTAAGCCCCGGTATACCGTATGATTTGCCGTTTTTAAACAAAGCCAGAAGCTTGGGCATTGAGGTTATAAGTGAGGTTGAGTTATCCTATAGGCTTTGCAGGGCAAAAATAATAGCTATAACAGGCACTAACGGAAAAACTACAACTACTGCCCTAACAGGAGAAATCATGGATGCATTTTATGATGCGGCCTTCACTGTGGGCAACATAGGTGTTCCGTTTTGCAGCAAGGTTAGCGATGCCACAGAAAACGGCATTATGGTGGCAGAGATAAGTAGTTTTCAGATGGAAACCGCAAAGGACTTTAAGCCATGGATAAGCGCCGTTTTAAACATAACGCCTGATCATTTAAACAGACATAAAACGATGGAAAAATATATCGAAGCAAAGGAAATGGTTTTTAAAAACCAGGAGGCAAGCGATTATACCGTATTGAACTATGACGATGAGTCATGCAGAGCCATGGCGGAAAAAACAAATGCGGATGTTATATTTTTCAGCAGGAAAGAGCAACTGGAAAAAGGCATATTTGTTAGAGGCAATGATATATACATAAAATGGCAGGGCATAGACGAAGCCCTTATAAATAAATCAGAGCTGCATATACTTGGGGAGCATAACGTGGAAAACGTTATGGCTGCATCCGCTATAAGCTTGTGTGCGGGTGTATCTCTTGATGTATTAAGAAATTGCCTAAAAAAATTCAAGGGTGTTGAGCATAGAATTGAATATGTAAGAACGTTTAATGATGTTGATTATTACAACGATTCTAAAGCGACCAACTCCGATGCGGCGATAAAAGCGTTGGAGGCTATAAACAAGCCAATTGTTTTAATAGGCGGCGGACGAGATAAAACTGGCGATTTTAGCGACTGGATAAAGCTGTTTGAAGGCAGAGTAAAATGCGTTGTTGCTCTTGGAGAAGCGGCTGATTTAATAATAGAAACGTGTAAGGCATATAACTTCATGAATTTTTATAAGGCAAATACAATGAAGGATGCTGTCGAAATAAGTGCTTCGAAGGCGGATGCAGGGGATTGTGTTTTATTGTCTCCGGCTTGTGCCAGCTTTGATATGTTTGATAATTATGAACAGAGAGGCGAGGTTTATAAAGAATTTGTCAGAAATTTGCATTAAGGGGGGAACGGTTTGGCACGTAGCAGCGCGACTCCTTACACAAGGCCAAGAACCGAACCGGTTTCCAGTCAGAGTAGGGAAAGAAAAGAAGAAAATGTGATTGTCGTTAGCGAATACGATCCGATAATATTTTTTACGGTTACGATCCTTGTTTTGTTTGGGGTTGTCATGATATTCAGCTCCAGCTATTATGCGGCGTCTACAAGTAAAACCAGTGATTATAACATGTTTTACTTTTTTACAAAGCAAGGCGTAGCCGTTATAATAGGATTTTGTGCAATGATTATGGCGGCGATTTTCAATTATAATAAGTTTTTGAGAAAGCCGTCGCCATATCTTTACATAGTAGCAAATTTATTGCTCGTATACGTTAGATTGTTTGAGGAGCCTGTTAAGGGTGCGTATAGATGGATAACGATTCCTGTTTTCGGATCATTCCAACCGTCGGAATTTGCTAAGGTTGCTATTATCATATTTCTTGCGGCGTTTATATCCCAAGATAAGAATAGGGTTAAGAGCTTTCGTGGGCTTTTATCTTGCATAATTATTTTGGGTATACCGATGGCTTTGGTTTTCTGGGGCCAGAATCTAAGCACGGCAATCATTATTGCTAGTATAGGTTTTGGTATGATTTTCGTTGCCAGCCCGTATGTGTGGCCATTTATATTTATGGGCGGAGGCGCTGTGGCATCTCTTATTGCGTATTTAACAATGTCTGATGGATTTAGAAATAAAAGGTTTGAGGTTTGGTTAAATCCGTTTAGCGATCCAATGGATAAGGGCTATCAAACTATACAATCGCTTTATGCTATAGCATCAGGTGGATTGTTTGGCTTGGGTTTGGGTCAGAGTAATCAAAAGCTAAGATTCATGCCAGAGCCGCATAATGATTTTATATTTGCTGTTATTTGTGAAGAACTTGGTTTCTTCGGGGCGATGGTTGTTCTTATATTGTTTGGTATCCTTATATGGCGTGGTGTAAAGGTTGCGTTAAACGCGCCGGACTTGTTTGGAACGCTAATCGCTACAGGTATAGTTGTTATGCTTGGAGCGCAGGTTATTATAAACGTAGCCGTTGTTACAAATACAATACCGAACACAGGTATTCCTCTGCCGTTTATAAGCTATGGCGGAACGTCTATAGTTTTTATCATGGCGCTTATGGGTGTTTTGCTTAATATTTCAAGATATTC
>CAYVCG010000046.1:3013-15963 GCA_964449985.1 uncultured Defluviitaleaceae bacterium | reverse complement strand
TGCGCCCAGATAGCTCAGTTGGTAGAGCAGAGGACTGAAAATCCTCGTGTCGGCGGTTCAATTCCGTCTCTGGGCATAATCTACTTTATGCGGGTGTAGTTCAATGGTAGAACGTCAGCCTTCCAAGCTGAACACGAGGGTTCGATTCCCTTCACCCGCTTTGATTGCTTAAATAATTTATATTATAAACAACAGCTGACTGGGTCTTGGAGATAACATCTTCTTGCCCTTTTTTTATTTCTACTATTTTTAACTATACTGTAATATCCATAAATATAAAGTATAATTGTTGCCCGTACAACAATAAAAATTATTATATACATTTTTTATTATAAATGTTAAACTATAATAATTACATAATCTTGATTATCACAAGCATTAATAGAAACGAGAAGGTGTGAAAGCATTGCAGGAGACTATACTGTCTTTGAAAAATATAGAAAAAAGATTTGGAATAACAGAAATTTTAAGAGGAATATCTTTAGATATAAAAAAAGGTGAATTTATTACGCTGTTAGGCCCGTCTGGCTGCGGCAAAACAACAACTCTTCGAATAATTGCCGGTCTTGAAACAGTAGATGGGGGAAGTGTTATTTTAAACGGCCACGATATAACAAATACAGAGCCAAATGAAAGAAACGTCAACACTGTGTTTCAAAACTATGCTCTGTTCCCTCATATGAACGTGTATGACAATATTGCATACGGCCCAAAAATCAAAAAAATTGATAAAGCCCTAATAAAAACACGAATAAAAGAAATGCTTGCGCTTGTAAAAATGGAAGGCTTTGAAAAACGTATGCCTGATCAGATAAGCGGAGGCCAACGCCAAAGAATCGCTATAGCGCGTGCGCTTATTAATAACCCGGATATTATTCTTTTGGACGAACCCCTTGGCGCTCTTGATTTAAAGCTAAGGCAACATATGCAATCCGAATTAAAGCAGCTACAGCGCCAGACAGGCGTAACATTCATTTATGTAACCCATGATCAGGACGAAGCTCTAAATATGTCTGACAGAATAATAATTATGAACGAGGGCGTTATAGACCAAATTGGTACACCAAAAGAAATCTATGAAAAACCCAGAACGAAATTCGTTGCCCAATTCGTCGGCGAAAAAAATATTTTAGACGTTTCTATTATAGAGCCTTCAAATAATAAGTATTACGTTGATTTCAACGGCGCAAGACTTTTGGCATCACCAAACACCGGAGATGTTTATAATCCAGGAGAAGCTGCATTTCTTTCAATAAACAATGATTGCATCTCTGTTTCGCAAACAAAGCTTGGCGAGCGTTGCCTAAAAGGAACGGTTTTGGAATCGACATACGCGGGATCAAAAATCAAGACGTCTGTGGAGCTTGAAGGCGATTTCATAATTAAAATTCTGGAATATAAATCTGTTTGCGAATGGAACAGCGGTGACAGCGTGTTCTTATGCTTTAACCCCGATAATGGAATACTAATAAAAAAAGGGGGAGCTTAAAATTGCGAAAGACACTCTCTCCTATATCTTTGATTTTATTTTGCTGGATTGCTATTTTTATATTATGCCCGCTTATTTATGTGTTTGGTCTTAGCTTTTTGACTAGAGAACCAAGCGGGAATGTTGTTTTTGAATTCACACTCGATAACTATTCCCGCATCTTTTCAGCCACATATTTCAAAGTGTTTATATTTTCAATAGTCATTGCTCTGACCACATCTTTGTTTTCCCTGCTTGTTGGTTATCCATTTGCATATTTTGTTGCAAAACTTAATAAGAAGTTTAGATTTTTTGTTGTTTTGCTAGTTATGATACCATTTTGGACCAGCAGCTTGCTACGCACATACGGTTGGATTATATTGCTCCAGCCCATCGGCGTAATAAATTCATTGCTTATGTGGATTGGCGTTATTAATGAACCGTTGCAGCTTATGAATAACTATATAACCGTTTTGGTGGCAACGATATATATGTTGTTGCCGTTTATGATTCTGCCGATTTACAATGCAGTGGAAAAGCTTGACAAATCGCTGCTAGAAGCCTCATACGATCTGGGGGCAAGCAGAATAAAAACATTTTTTAATATAACCCTGCCGCTGACCCTGCCTGGTATTTTTGCCGGATTTACGCTTGTTTTCATCCCTGCTGTCGGTCTGTTCTTTATTTCGGATTTGCTTGGCGGAGCAAAAACAATGCTGCTGGGCAATCTTATAAGAGACCAGTTTACAACAGCAAGAAACTGGCCGTTCGGTGGAGCCTTAGCCATTGTTATGTTAATTATTGTTTTATTTTTCGTTAACCTCTACAGAAAATTCTCGAAGGATTTGGGAGGGCTTTTCTGATGCCAAAACGAAGCCGTTTGGAAACGTTTTATATTTTACTTATATTCGTGTTTTTATATTTACCGATTTTATGTGTTGTGGTATACTCATTTAATGTATCTAAAACAACCTCTGTTTGGAATGGATTCACTCTTGACTGGTATGTAAAGATGCTAAATGATCGTAATTTGATGGAATCGCTTGGCGTAAGCCTTATCGTCGCGTTTATGGCATCGCTTGTTTCAGCGGTTTTTGGAACGATGGGCGCAGTCGCTTTTGAAAAGCTCACGAGCAAGATCAAGCTTTTCTTTAACGGATCTATGTATATCCCGCTAATAATTCCCGAGGTTGTTATGGGCGTTGCGCTTCTAATGTTTCTTTCGCTCATACCAAACATAAATTACGGAATTTTAACGCTTGTTCTTGCGCATACAACGTTTTGCCTTCCGTATATATTTATAATGGTGGGTATAAAGCTTAAAACAATTGATAAATCTATTTTTGAAGCCGCAAAAGATTTGGGCGCGAAAGAAAATCAGATGTTTTTTACAGTAACGCTGCCTCTGATTCTTCCATCAATAATTTCCGGTGCGCTTTTGGCCTTCGCTATGTCTTTGGACGATGTTGTCATCAGCTTCTTTGTTTCTGGCCCAACGAGCACAACGCTGCCCGTTAAGATTTATTCTATGCTAAAATTCGGGGTTACGCCGGAAATAAACGCTCTGTGTACGGTCATGCTTTTTGCTACATTTTTAATCGTCGGAGTTTTTAGGTTTATACAGACCAAGATTTCTATTAAGGAGGATACAAAATGAAAAAACACATTAAAGCTCTGCTATCCATATTTATGGTTGCAGTTTTTATGCTTAGCCTTACGGCTTGCCAAAAGCAACAGGAATTAAATGTTTTCACATGGGAAGGATATATACCGGATGAAGTTGTTAAAGATTTTGAAGCAAAGACAGGTATTCGCATAAACTATTCAAATTTTGATAATAACGAACAGATGTTAAGTAAACTGAAGGCTCAAAGCGGTCAGTATGACATTATACTTTGCAGCGACTATATAATAGACATTATGGGCCAAGAGCAGCTTTTGGATTCTATTAATTGGTCAAAACTTTCGAACGCCGGAAATATTGACTCGGCATACCAATCAAAATATTTTGATCCGGATAACAAATATACGATACCATACGCAACAGCAAGCGCGATTATCGTCTATGACAAAGACAAAACCGGTTTTGATATAGAAAGCTATTCAGATTTTTGGAGGCCTGAGCTTAAAGATAAGCTTGTCATGCTAGATGGCGACAGAGATATTATCGGGCTCACGCTTATGAAGCTAGGTTATTCTGTTAACGAGACAGACCCCGCAAAGCTTGAACAAGCAAAACAAGAGCTGCTTGCTTTAAAAGATAATATAATAGGCCTTGATGCAAACACTCCGTTTAATTATTTGATTGACGGAAGGGCTTCTGCCGGATTTATGTATGGCTCTCAAGCAGTTGCTGCGATTGCCGAAGTGCCCTCTTTAAAGCTTGCTTATCCAAAAGAAGGGTTAAGTATTTATGAGGACTGCATAGTCGTTCCAAGGGAAGCCCCGAATATTGACAACGCATACATCTTTATGAATTATATATTAGAAGGAAGCGTCAGCGCTAAGATATCCGAGCTGATAAACTATCCAAACTGCAACACAGCAGCAAAAGCATTTTTATCAAAAGAATATTTAGATAATAAAGCTGTTAACATCCCATCCGAGCTTGCCGCAAAAGCAGAGCCGGTTGAAAATGTTGGAGATGCTGCAACCATTTATTCCGAAATTTGGACTGAGTTTAAAACTAAATAATAACAAACATTTATGTTTACGCTGTAAAATATGCAATACGTAATTGCAAAATGGGTAAAATCTGTTATAATGAAGATAATACCGATTGGGAGGGCAAAATATGGCAGACATTCGCACAAATTCTTCAAGTATAGGTCAAGTACAAATTGCCGATGAGGTTATTGCTGTAATAGCCGGAACGGCATCTATGGAAGTTGAGGGCGTTGACGGCATGGCCGGAAACTTTACCGGCGATATTGTTGAAAAAATCGGAAAGAAAAGCTTATCCAGAGGCGTTAAAGTAAACGTTGAAGAATCCAGCGTTACTGTGGAACTAAATCTGTTTATTAAGTTTGGCTTTAAAATACAAGAGGTTGCCATTGAAGTCCAAAAAAGGGTTAAAACGGCCATAGAGACTATGACCGGCCTAACGGTGACCGACATTAATATCGTTGTTGCCGGGGTCATCCCGGATAAGCATCCTCGTCATAATTAACGGAGCCCATATGCATAGCCCTTAAATACGTAGTATTTCAGGGCTATAAATTTTCGATATATTATTTGATATAGCCAAATAAGACACCTATTTTTAAGGAGAGAAAAAAATCAATGAGCCGCAGGAATGACAGGAAACACGCCTTAGGGCTTGTTTTTCAAATAGAATTTCATCAAGCAATCGACCCGGAGCAATGCTATAGCCTTTACTTTAACGAAATGCTGAGCGCTCATGACGACAACCCGCCTTCATCGGATACTATCGAATGGGACGAGCCTTCCGATGCAAAAAAAATAGATGCCGAGTTTGTTAAATCCGAATTCGAAGGCGTTTGTGAAAACAAAGAACATATCGATTCCTTAATAGAGACATATTCCGAGGGCTGGAACGTCTCCAGGCTTTCAAAGGTTGACCTTGCTATTATACGCCTGGCTGTTTACGAAATGCTTTTTGGTGCTGATATCCCGAAAAGTGTTTCCATAAATGAAGCGGTTGAGCTTGCAAAGATGTTTTCATCTGATGAAGCCCCAGCTTTTGTAAACGGCGTTTTAGGCAAAATCGCGGCAAATATATAACCAATTTCTTAATGCAAACAACTAAGCCAGTGTGGTTATATAGTTTTTGTTTGGAAGGACGTTAGTTGTGAAGATAAAAGTATGGAGCGTAAGCCAGGTCAATTCATATATCAGAAGCATCATAGATGGGGATATACTGCTTAATTCGTTCTTTGCCGAAGGCGAGCTTTCCAATGTTAAGCTGCATACCTCCGGGCATATATATTTCACGCTTAAAGACGGAAAATCCTCCATAAACTGCGTTATGTTCAAGACATACGCTGATTCGCTCACTTTTGCGCCAAAGGATGGTATGAAGGTTGTTGTTTGCGGCTATGTTTCGTTTTTTGAAAAAACAGGTCAGGTGCAGCTATATGCAGAAATGATTGAATCCGTTGGAAAAGGTAGCCTTTATGTCGCCTTTGAACAGTTAAAGCAAAAACTTCAAGATGATGGTTTGTTCGACCCTGCTCATAAAAAAAGCCTACCGGCTTTTCCAAAATGCATCGCTGTCATAACGTCAATAACCGGAGCAGCTGTCCAGGATATTATAGACGTTATAACAAGGCGTAATAAATGCGTTAAAATCGTTATCCTTCCTGTTTTAGTTCAGGGAGAAAACGCCCCGGCGGAAATTGTATCTGCCATAAAGCAAGCAAATGCCTGGGCAGGCGCGGACGCGATAATCCTTGGCAGAGGCGGCGGCTCGATTGAGGATTTGTGGGCATTTAATGATGAGATGGTTGCTAGAAGCATTTATAGCTCAAACATTCCTGTTATATCTGCTGTTGGGCATGAAACGGATTTTACTATTGCCGATTTCGTCGCGGATTTGCGCGCACCAACACCCTCTGCGGCGGCGGAACTTGCCGTTCCAGAGCTTGATTTAATAACCGAATACGTTTTTGAATTGGAAAACCGAATGACAACGGCTCTTAGCAATAAAACAAATGCCTATGAGCATAGGCTTAAATCCGCCGTTTGCAGAAAGGCTTTCGCAAACCCGCTTGAAATTTTTAATGCAAAAAAGAAACTGATGGCTGATTTGTATAAAACAATGAATAAAGAAATAAACTATAGACTTGATAAGAAAATGAACCAAATTGGAGCTTGTGCAAAGTTGCTTGAAAATTCATCGCCGCTTAAAGTTTTGTCAAGAGGTTATACAATCACGTATGGCTCTGACGGCAAAATTATATCAAGCATAAACGGCGTTGATGAATCAAATACAATTAAAATACGTTTTAAAGATGGAACAGCTACTGCAATTGTTGATAAGAAGGAGTTGGATGATTAATGGCCAAAAAAAAGATTAGTTTTGAAGACAGCATCAAAAGGCTTGAAGAAATCGTATCACTTATGGAAAACAACGAGACCCCTTTAGAAAAATCTGTGGAGCTTTATAAAGAAGGTGTGGAAATTTCTTTATATTGCGCCGATGTTATAAAAAATGCGCAGGAGCAAATATCTGTTTTGCAAAAAACAAGCGAAGGCATCTTTCAAGAAACCCCTGTTGATTTGCCAAATATAAAATTCGGTATCGAGGAATAATAAATGAATTTTAACGAACGCTTAGAAGAAAAAATCACGGCCGTAGAGGCTGGATTAAAAGAATATTTAAAAGATTATTTAAAAGAATATTTAAAAAAAAATCTAAAAGAAAATTATCCAAAGATAATATACGATGCAATGAGCTATAGCGTTATGGCCGGGGGAAAAAGACTTCGCCCAGTATTGCTCTTGTCTGCCTGCGAACTTGCGGGCGGAGATTTAAATAATGCTATGCCTTTTGCATGTGCCATAGAAATGATTCATACGTACTCTTTAATCCATGATGACCTTCCCGCGATGGATAATGATGATTTGCGCCGCGGGAAGCCGACGAACCACAAGATGTTTGGGGAAGCCTTTGCTATACTTGCTGGTGACGGTCTTCTTAACTTGGCTTATGAAATTATGTCTGAGCATTGTCAAAACCGTCTGACCCAAAACAATATTAAAGCTATGGCGATTATTGCAAAATCTGCGGGTGTATATGGGATGGTCGGCGGCCAAGTTGCCGATATACTTTATGAAGACAAACCTGCGACCGAAGAAGTCCTCGCTTATATTCAAAGCCATAAAACAGGAAAGCTTATCCAAGCTTCCTTAGTTTCCGGCGCAGTTTTGGGCGGATTGTCTGACGAAATAATAAGCCAATTTTCCACAATAGGAGAAAAGCTTGGCTTGGCTTTCCAAATAAAAGATGATATTTTGGATGTCTCTGGAAATGCAAAAACACTAGGTAAAAATACCAACTGTGATGAAAAACGCAAAAAAACAACATACGTTTCTTTTTTTGGGCTTGAAAAGGCAAAAGAAGATTATTTATCCCTCTCTATGGAAATAATAAATATGATAAAGTCATTGGAAACGAATAATGACTTTTTGTCAAATCTGGCAAAAAGCCTGATTGATAGAGACAAATAGAGGCGGCGTTCTATTTTTAGACGCTGATTGGAGGAATTAATTTGACAAACGGATTTGAGCAACTAATGAATAATACGACGCTGTGGGTTGCTGTCCTTTCATGGGCTATCGCTCAGCTTATAAAGGTTTTTATTGAGCTTTTTAAAACTCGCAAAGTTAACGCCTCTCTTTTTATAAGTTCCGGCGGAATGCCAAGTTCTCATAGCTCGTTTGTTACTGCCATGTCTATGGCAATAGGCATTCAGGACGGGTTTAACTCGTCCATATTCGCTGTCAGCGCAATAATAAGCATGGTTGTTATGTATGACGCGGCAGGAGTTCGAAGAGCGGCTGGGCGTCATGCAGCGGTTATAAACACAATAATCGAAAATATTGAAAACACGGGCATCAAGCTTGATAAAAAACTTAAAGAACTTTTGGGTCATAGCCCTGTCGAGGTTGCGGCAGGTGCTATTTTAGGGATCTTGGTTGCAGTTATTTTTATTCAAAAGTAGTATACGATAAAATTTTTTTGAGGAATGTTTATGACAACAAGATTATTAGATGCTATAAACTCCCCAAAGGACATAAAAAAGCTGGATTTAAAACAGCTCGAAGCATTGTCCGGAGAGATAAGGCAGTTTTTAATAGATTCGATTTCGAAAACAGGCGGCCATCTTGCTTCAAACCTTGGGGTTGTGGAGCTTACGCTGGCTATACATTATTGTTTCAGCATCCCAAAGGATAAGCTGATTTGGGATGTTGGGCATCAATCCTATGTCCACAAAATTTTGACAGGGCGCAAAGACCGTTTTGATACGCTTCGAAAGCTTGATGGCATAAGCGGCTTTCCAAAGTCTGCCGAAAGCCGGTACGACTGTTTTGACACAGGCCACAGCTCGACATCTATATCAGCGGCGCTTGGTTTTGCTGCAAGCCGCGATTTGAAAGGCGAGAAATATCATGTTCTGTCAGTTATAGGCGATGGCTCTATGACAGGCGGCCTTGCCTTTGAAGCGATTAACAACGCGGGTCGTTCCGAAACAAACCTTATCGTTATTCTAAACGATAACGAAATGTCTATATCAAAAAATGTTGGGGCAGTATCCCGCCATTTAAATACTATAAGAACCGCCCCATCTTATTTGGGCGCGAAAAAGGACGTAAGCAACTTTTTGGGCAAATTCGCCGTGGGCAAAAAAATCGGTAGATTTATCGAAAGAACTAAGGACAGTATAAAGTATTTCTTTATTAGCGGTGTTCTTTTTGAAGAATTGGGCTTTAAATACTTAGGCCCGATAGACGGGCATAATATGTCTGAATTGATATATGCTCTAAACAGCGCAAGAAAGTTAGGCGGCCCTGTTCTTATACACACATATACAAAAAAAGGTAAGGGTTATGCGTATGCAGAGGATTCACCTGTGCATTTTCATGGTGTTGATACGTTTAACGTTAATACTGGCAAAAATATAAACGGTTCTGCCCATAATACATATTCTGAGATTTTTGGAGAAACGCTCACAAAACTGGCGAGTGAAAACAAAAATATCGTTGCCGTAACCGCTGCAATGCCTACAGGCACTTGCCTTTCAAGTTTTCAACAGCAATACCCCAGCCGTTTTTTCGACGTTGGTATTGCGGAAGGTCATGCTGTCACGTTTTCGGCAGGCATGGCAAAAAACGGTCTTATCCCTGTTTTCGCCGTTTATTCAACGTTTTTGCAGCGCAGCTATGACCAAATCGTTCATGACGTTTGTATGCAAAAGCTGCCAGTTATTTTCGCTGTGGACAGAGCAGGTATCGTAGGCGCCGATGGAGAAACGCATCAAGGCGTGTTTGATCTTTCATTTTTGTCCCACATACCTAATATGACCGTTATGTCGCCAAGAAACGGAGCAGAGCTTGAAGCCATGCTAGAATTTGCAGTTGGCCTTGGTTCTCCAGCCGCTATAAGATACCCTCGGGCGGCAGACAATGATATACTGGAATGCATTCCTCCTATTTCTCTTGGCAAATCTGAGGTTCTGTTTGAAGGGGAAGAAACTGCTATTATATCGTTGGGAACGATGATCGAGCCTTGTTATGAAGCATATATAAGGCTTAGAGAGCTTGGGCACAAACCGGCTTTAATAAATGCAAGATTCGTAAAGCCCCTTGATATGGAAATGATACAAGGGCTTGGCAAATTTAAAAATGTTTTTATCGCAGAGGATAATATACGCAAAGGCGGCTTTGGCTCGTCAATTGTTAACGCTCTTGCAGAAATCGGGCTGCATACTAATGTTCATTTACTTGCCTTTCCGGATGAATTTATCCCGCAAGGCACAAAGCAGGAGTTATTTAAGATTTATGGCTTGGATGCTGAAGGCATCTTAAATACTGTTCTATCAAAAACAAGTGCGAGGTAGTATATGCAACCGGATGATAAAAAGGAGCGGCTGGACGTTTTAGTTTCCCGCGGCTGGGGCTTTTCAAGAGAGTATGCAAAGCAGGTCATCGAAAGTGGCAATGTGTTTGTCACTGGAGCATTAAAAACAAAGCCCGGAGAAAAGATAGACTCATCAAGCCAAATTACCGTCACTGCGGAAAAAATGAAATATATAAGCAGAGGCGGATTTAAGCTGGAAAAGGCTTTAGATGTGTTTGGCATAAATCTTGCTGATAAAACATGTCTTGACGTTGGTGCATCTACAGGCGGGTTTACTGACTGTATGCTAAAAAACGGCGCTAAAAAGGTTTTTGCCGTGGATACAGGCGTTGGTCAAATGTCTGATCAGCTATTAAACACAGGTAAAGTCATTTTAATGGAAAAAACAAATATCAAAGACGTTATGCCGAATGATATAAATGATTTTATTGCATTTGTATCCGTTGATGTTTCGTTTATCTCGCTTGAAAAAATTATGCCTGCTATCTCCCGCCTAATAATCCCCGCAGGAGAAGTTGTTTGCCTCATAAAACCCCAGTTCGAAGCAGGAAAAGCTTTTGTCGGAAAGAACGGCATAGTTAAGGACATAAAGATCCATAAAAGGGTTATATATTCTATATATATGTCCATGATCGAAAATGAACTAAACCCATTATCATTTACATTCTCGCCTATAAAAGGCATGGATGGTAATATAGAATACTTAATATACGCGAAAAAAGAGCCGGTTTGCAGCAATATAGATTTTAAACAGCTTATTGATAACGTTACCGGCAAAGCATTTGCTGATTTGCGCAAATGAAATAATACCCTTATGATTTGGAGGGATAGTTTTGAAAAAAATCGGCTTGATACCAAACCTGGATAGGGATACTGATCTTAAAACAACAAGAGAGCTTATTGATTTTATCCATAAAACTGGGTTATTCGCTTATATAGATAAAAATGTTGCAAATATTATGAGATATGATAAAGCAAACGTCGCAAACGACATATATTCGGATGTTGACGTTTTGGTGATACTTGGAGGAGACGGCTCTATACTGCGCGCCGCTGCAAAAACCGCCGTAAACAATGTTCCCCTTATAGGCATAAATTTAGGAAATCTTGGCTATTTGACAGACGTTGAACAAGGGCAGGCAAAAAATGCGATAAAAAATGTTTTAAACGGTAGATATAACCTTGAAAAAAGAATGATGCTCCAAACAACCATTTATTCCGAAGAGAGCAATGACAAAACCAATACAAAACCTTTGATGCTGGCGCTTAACGACATTTATATAGCAAAATATTTTTCGAAGCTAATTGAGCTTAATATATATGTCAATGGCGAATATATAGACAAATATAGGGCTGACGGCGTTATAATATCAACGCCCACAGGATCAACAGCGTATAACCTCGCCGCAGGCGGCCCAATATTAAAACCTGATTCCCAAATGATTGCAATAACGCCCATTTGCCCTCATACCCTTTATGCACGGCCTTTTGTTATATCTTCTAATGATATTATAACGATAAAGCCGTCTGTAACCGTGCGGGGAGAAGCTCTTGTTTTTATAGACGGGCAAAGCACTCATGAAATAAACGGAAACAGCATAATAACAATACGCCGTTCTGATTATTATACGACTATTTTAAAGACAAACGGCTTAGGTTTTTATGATATACTGAGGTTGAAAATGGTAGGTGAAGTTAAGCGGTGAAAATCAAAAGGCACTCTAAAATAATCGAACTCGTTAAAGATAATAATATAGAAACCCAGGAAGAACTGGCAGCAATGCTAAAGTCCGCAGGCTTTAATGTTACACAGGCGACAGTTTCTCGGGATATTCGTGAGCTAAAGCTATCAAAGGTTTCTGATGAAACAGGAAATCAAAAATATGCTATTCTTTCGTCTGCTGCGCCTTCAACCGATGCAAACTTCAACAACAAGCTCATTCGTATATTTAAAGATGGCGTTTTGTCTATGGATTATGCCCAAAACATAATAGTGCTCAAGACTATTGAAGGCATGGCTATGGCTGTTGCTGCAAGCATAGACGCGATGGATTATAAAGAAATACTTGGATCTATAGCCGGTGATGATACTATATTTTGTGCCCTAAAATCAGAAAATGATGCTGTGGCGATAATTTCCAGATTTAAAGAAATCATACAAATGGAAGTGGTTTAACATATGCTTGAACGCCTTCATATAAAAAATATTGCACTGATTGAGGAAATAGAGATAAGCTTTGGGTCGGGCCTAAATATTTTGTCCGGCGAAACTGGTGCGGGAAAATCAATCATTATTGATTCCATAAATTTCATTTTGGGCGGCAGAATCAGCAAAGATTTTATCCGAACCGGCGAAACATCTGCTTATGCAGAAGCCCTTTTTTATATTAGCAGCACTGATACTATAAACGCTTTAAAAAATTCTGGGATAGATATTGATGAAAACGATGAATCCTCAGCAGCTGTTTTGGTATACCGTTCTATAAACGATTCCGGCAAGACTATTTGCAGGATAAACGGAAGGATAATAACGCTTGGTATGCTAAAGGAATATGCTCCCCTATTTATTAACATACATGGTCAGCATGAGCATCAATCCCTGTTAAACCCCGTAAGGCATATCAACCTTGTAGACAGATTTTGCGGCCAAGGGATTGACGAATTAAAGACACAATTAGGCCAGCAATATAAAAACTATAAGGATGTTGCAAAAAAATTATCGGCTATAGCATCCGATGAAAAAGAACGTGTGACAACTATCGACATGCTGTCGTTTCAAATAAATGAAATAAAATCTGCTGATTTGAAAAAAAATGAGGACATCGATCTTTTAGAGCGAAAAGCCGTTTTAAACAGCTCGGAAAGGCTTATAAAAGCCGT
>CAYVCG010000046.1:0-2913 GCA_964449985.1 uncultured Defluviitaleaceae bacterium | reverse complement strand
TTGATTTATAGCTTGAAAAGAAAATACGGTTCTTCTGTTAATGAAATTCTGGAATATTATTCCGAAATAGTAAACCGTTTTGAAATTATAACTAACAGTAGGGAAGAAACTGAAAAGCTAAGCAAACAAAAAAAATCAATAGAAAAAGAACTAATCCGTATTTGCAAAGAAATGTCTGCCTTGAGAAAAGAAGGCGCAAAAAAAATCGAGAACGATATCGTCTCGACTCTGCATGAGCTCGGTATGAAAAACGCTGCCTTCGAAATAAGATTCGAACAGCGCGACTCTTTTACGCTAAATGGTTTTGATAAGATAGAATTTTTTATTTCTCCAAATCACGGCGAAAATCTAAAGCCGCTGGCAAAAACAGCCTCCGGCGGAGAAATGTCCCGCGTTATGCTTGCAATAAAATGCGTTCTCTCGGACGCTGATAATATAGAAACATTTATTTTTGACGAAATCGATACCGGCGTCAGCGGAAGAACCGCTCAAATGGTTGCTGAAAAACTTTCGTTTCTTTCTTCCAAGCGCCAAATTCTTTCGATAACACATTTGCCGCAAATTGCAGCAATGGCAGACGACCATTTTCTCATTGAAAAAAAATCAAACGAAGGTCGTGTTGTTACGAATATTTCCAAAATTGAAGGCGAGCTTATAACTTATGAACTTGCAAGGTTAACATCCGGCGCCCAAATAACGGACACCACATTAAAAGCTGCGGAAGAAATGAAACAGCTCGCAAAACAAATAAAGTTTAAAAATATACACTAAAATACCAAAGGAATTAATGCAATATTTTCTCTTTGTCTAATAAGTGCTAGTATATTAGTTTTGAAAAACGGACAAGTTATTATAGTATAAGTTTTACATAATAACTAACATTGCAGCTTAGTTTAAAACTATATAAAAAGCTTTTAGGAAGTGAAAACAATGCATTTTAAATTACTTTTTAAACTTTTATTTACATCATTTATAATTGCAGTATGCGCAATTTCAGCTTATTTATTAGTAGGAATTATGAATTTCCCGGATAAATTGCATATAATGGAAGGCTCTCAAAACGACATAATCTCTGTATTTCCGTTTGAAGCAGCCGTAGATCAGGATTATTTAGCCGTTTCGGGTAATAATGATAAAAAAGTTCAAGAAAATATATTTATTGACAAAAATGAAAATATTACCACTAATAAATCTGTACAGCTATCGTTATTCGGAATGCCTGTAAAAAAAGTTGCCCTGGAAACCGTGCCTGAGGTTCAGGTCGTTCCTTGTGGGATGACAGTCGGCGTTAAAATATATACAGATGGCGTAATGGTGCTTGGGACAGGCTCAGTAAGTGGCATCGACGGCAACTTATACCGCCCGACAGAAAATATTCTTAGATCAGGAGATCTTATCCTTGGCGTAAACGGTCAATCAATACAGGGGAAAAATGACTTAATAAAAAGCATAGAACAATGTGATGGTAAAGAAATTGAGTTAAAGGTTAACAGAGGAAACGAAATAATAGAAACGACAGTAATGCCTGTCAAAAGCTCTGAAGATAACACAAACAAAATAGGCGTTTGGGTTCGCGATAGTACACAAGGCATAGGCACACTTACTTACTACAATCCAAAATCAAAAACATTCGGCGCTTT
Source organism: uncultured Defluviitaleaceae bacterium (assembly GCA_964449985.1). Lineage (GTDB taxonomy): Bacteria > Bacillota > Clostridia > Lachnospirales > WRAX01 > CAYVCG01. The sequence goes on along the minus strand of CAYVCG010000046.1, from coordinate 1,273 downwards.
GGGCCATGGCATTATGGACGTTGATACAAAAAAGCTTATGTCTGTAAAAACAGGGACAATTTTGGAATCGGACATAGTCTCCATAAAAAAAGGTAAAAAAGGAGCGCCCGGTGAACTTGTTGGAGAAATGAAGCAAAGCAACATTATAGGAAATATAAAGCTAAATACAACACACGGACTTTATGGCTTTATTAACACCGGCGCAAAGAAATTACCAGACAAGCCTGTTGCTATCGCTATGCAAACAGAGGTTCATGAAGGCCCTGCAAAAATTCTTTCAAATGTAAACGGCTCAGAAACAAAACAATTTGACGTTTACATAGAAAGTGTAAATAAGTTTAGTTCCGATGACTCTAAAGGGATGGTTATAAAAATAACAGATAAAGAGTTATTAACAAAAACAAACGGTATTGTTCAAGGTATGAGCGGAAGCCCGATTTTGCAGGACGGAAAGCTCATAGGTGCAATTACGCATGTTTTTGTTCAGAACCCAACAAAGGGCTATGGCATATTTATCGAAAACATGTTAAAACAAGAGGATGGAATGATGTAGTCTAAGCAGGCGTCATAATATTCTATGGAGCAACCTGTCGACAATTATCGGACGCGCAATGCGCGCCCCTACAGAAACCCCGATTTTACGGCATTTGTAGGGGTCGCCATTGGCTGTCTGCTGTTTCTCCACTATGGTGAGGCATAATAAATTTTTTATGTCGCCTTTTTTATATTTAATTATTGACAATATCATAAATATGTGTTATTATTTATGCGACTAAAGCAGAAGCCTTCTTCTCACCTTATTGCCGTTTGGCTTTGGGTCAATATTATTTACACTAGCATTTATAGTGAGCTTATTTTGTGTATTGGTATTGTTATTTGAGGTTGGGCGATGCGTCCGGCTTTTTTTATTTTTTAGAATTTTTTGGTGACAAATTATTTAGGAGGTGCTCGACTATTACCGAGTTAATGATCAATGAACAAATTAGGGACAAAGAGGTAAGGCTCGTTGGCGAAGACGGTGAGCAATTAGGAATTATTTCCGCAAAGGATGCCCAGCTTCTTGCTGACGAGAAAAACTTAGACCTCGTTAAGATCGCGCCTACTGCAAAACCACCGGTTTGCAAGATTATGGATTATTCGAAATTTAAATTCGAACAATCTAAAAAGGAAAAGGAAGCGCGCAAAAAACAGAAGACATTTGATATTAAAGAGATACGCTTGTCCCCAAATATTGATACTCACGATATTAACGTCAAAGTCAAAAAAGCCATTG
>CAYVCG010000045.1:4135-16137 GCA_964449985.1 uncultured Defluviitaleaceae bacterium | reverse complement strand
TTTTAAGTTAAAAACCTCTGTTTAACTACATTAGCAATCTGTTATAGATCTTTCTAATACTTATTAATGCTTAAACTAGGCATTATCTAACTACTAAGGCAACCGATATTAGCCGTCTCGTAATTACATAGCAACCATACATTTATAACTACAGCAATATTAAAAAGATAAAATAACAGAATTACTCAAACAGTAAAAAAACCACCTCGCTTAGTTAATTATGACTGGTCTTCCAGATTTATATGACATTATTATTGTAGCATAATATATATTATAAAGTCAATACACACATAATCCTTTGTGAATAAATAAAAGATCCAAGCTTATATCGGAATACTTTTCAGGCATATTGTGGATTGAACAAATTTATTTAAGACTAATTCATTCATATATAATCACCTCTGGTTTCGTAGATTTTTAAAATTTTCATTCTTAATCTCTCTGTTCTTTTCAACATCATTCATAAATTCTCTTATATTTTCTAGATTCCCAACCTCTACAGCGTATGTCAATTCCTTGCCGCTACCAATTGCAGTTGCGTAAACGGTATATACTCTGTTTATATGGTCATATTCAATTTTATCAAAGTTGAACACCTCAAAATTTCTTGTTTTTAACATAAATAAAGCAAATTTCGAAGCCACATCCCTATCCCAAGGGTAACCCGTAAAATAAAAATAAGTAAAAATACATACTATAAACATAACAACAAACATAAAAATGGCTATAATACGTTTAGATTTACGCATAAAAATTACTTTCCTCCTTTAAAAATAATTTAGTTCACAGTTTTGATATATCCTAACTGTTTTTAAGACAAAGAAGTATATTAATTAGTTAAATATTTCCGCATAACACCAATTATAACTTAGTTTTTTTATATTTTGCAAACTCCAATATAAATCCTCTCCGAAATCACTATTACATGCAATTCTATCATCAGAGACATAAAGCAAAATCCTATTATAATTGAGTCCGTTGCTAATAAAGAATATTGCTTCAGTCACCCCTTCTTTTGTCTTAATATAAACTTTTTTATTATGCCAAGCAAGCCGGTACGGAAGCAAATATTTATTGGCACTAATTTGTTTTAACTGATTGTTTTCATACATTTTAATAATTTCTTGCCTACTATTTCTATTGATCGCATAATCTATATCTACATAGACATCAGAGAAATTAACAACCCAATAATATGTAAACACTAGTAGCATTAAAATAAAAGGAATAATGGATATTAATCTTCTCATTTTCCGAACTCGAATAAAATAGATTAAAGAAAAAATTATCATACAAACATATAACATTATCATCATAGCCAATAATAATCCAAAAAACATGTTGAACCCTATATTATCTATCACTAATGCCAAATCAAATCTTGCCCAATCTATAGCAATGAAATTATACCAACAAAAAATTAACCCCCTTTTCACCTTTATATTTATGTTGCATTCTATTTGTATTCATATTTAAGTCATTTTTGGATGTTTTTTTAATAAAACTCATACTATATAAAAAAATATTGACATATTTTTAAAAAACTGATACACTATATATGGATATATTTATCTAAATGTTTTAAAAGCATTGTTTAATCTTTTTAAATTATTTATATGAGGGGAGAGAAATGATTTAGAAAAAGGAGCAATACTTAAAGGGAGTCATTTGCCATTGTTGCAATATTATAGTGGCTGTGTATTCCTAAATAAACGTTAATTTGCAGGCAATAAAAAGCCGTTTTTTTCTTTAACGGCAAAAAATTGAAAAGGAGTGTTTTTATGAGAAAAAATGGGAAATTTAAGAAATCCGCATTGTCATTGATTATGGCTTTCTGCATGATTATGCAGGTTTGCGTATTTCAAGCAGCAGCAATCAGCGCTTTTGCTGACACTGTTGAACCGACCAGCATTGTTAACTTGAAAACCGAAAATACAGAAAACCCTATCGGTATTGATGTTTTTAAGCCACGTTTCTCATGGCAGATGGATTCCAACGTTATCGGCCAGAAACAGACCGCTTATCAGGTTATCGTAAGTTCTGATCCTTCATGCGCAGTTGCAGATATGTGGGATTCTGGCAAAGTTGATTCATCTAATTCTATCGAAATCAAATACGCAGGAAAAGACCTTCAAAAACGCGCAAGATACTACTGGCAAGTCACCGTTTGGGACAAAGATGACGTTGCTATAACGTCAGACGTAGCATGGTTTGAAATGGGTATTGGAAAATCCGATTTTAATGCAAAATTCATTGCTTCCGGCAAATTGATCGGCAATGCTCTTCCAGACCCAGCAAACTACCAGCTCGACTATGACTTCAAAATAGACAACGATGGCGCTGGTTTTGTTTTCGCAGGAACAAATTCCAGTAATTTCCTTATGTGGCAAATTAACAACGGCAAAAGAACCGGAACAATATTCATGCGTCCGCATATTTGGGAAAATGGCGGAGCAAAAGTATTCTCCAACTTTGCTGGTGTCACGCTTGCTAACGGAACAAAGAGAATAGGAACTACAGGAGATATTGATATTTCATCAATTATTACTTCCGACCAAATCTCTAACCAATGGAACCACATGACTATTAAAGTTATCAACAGAAACACTATTGAGACATACGTTAACGGTATATTAGCATTTACATCAACTAATGTTGCTTTTAATTCTACTAATGCTACATATGCTAAATATGGCAAATTAGGTATCCGTGAAACAGCTGTCGAAGGCGGCAACGTAACTACAGGGCCTTTTGAGGCTGCATACTTTGCTAATATTAAGCTTACGGACAGCACTTCAAACAGCGTTTTATTCACAGAAACCTTTGATAAAGGAACAATAGGCATATTTACAGATAGCAAGATTTCATACGTGGTAGATGCTGAAAAAGGCGGATGCGTTTATGCAAGAGCCACTGCTTCTCAACCTCCTGTTGTAGACCCAATGGTTGTTAAAGGCTTTGGAAATTCCGCTCCTATGTTCAGAAAAGGTTTTGAAATTGAATCTGGCAAGGAAATAAAGAAAGCAAGACTTTATGCAACTTCTCTTGGTGTTTATGACGCATATATAAATGGAGAACAGGTTGCTCCGGACGAAATGTTCAACCCAGGCTGGACTGATTATTTCTCCATGGTTATGTATCAAACATATGACGTAACCTCCATGCTTCAAAGCGGCAAAAACGCTATCGGCGCTATTGTCGGCGATGGATGGTATTCCGGCCATGTTTCCACTAACGTTTCAGGCAAAGACCATTTTAATAAATATGGCAAAAACAACGCCTTCTTTGCACAGCTTGAAATTGAATACACAGATGGCAGTGTTGACAAGGTTTGCACAGATAACACTTGGAAAGTAAACTTAGATGGCCCTTACGAATTTACTGACAACCAAGACGGTGAGACTTACAACGCTTTGAAAGAAATTCCAGGTTGGTCAGGAAGCGAATATGACGATAGCGATTGGCTTACAACTTATGAGGTTAATTCATCCAACGCTAGAGCCGTTATCGGTGCCAGCGCATCTAACACCGCTTCCAAACCGAATACAGCAATCGATATTGACAATCTTAAAATTGTTGCTCAAATCGGCCCAAGAACTAAACTTCACAAAGAAGTTGGTTATGACGTAAGAGATACAAAGATTGTTAAGACATTTGTTGATGATCCTGCAAAACCGGATCAAAAGAGATATGTTCTTGACTGTGGACAAAACATTGCCGGTGTTGCTAGCGTAGTTATCCGCGGTGGAGAAGCAGGAACGAAAATCAGATTGCGATTTGCAGAAATGCTTTATGACGGAAGACAGGGTGCTGAAGGCGAGCTTTATCTTGCCGCTTTAAGATCTGCTAAAGCTACTGATTATTACACTAAAAAAGGCAATGGCGTAGAAACTTATATTCCTAGATTCACTTTCCATGGCTTCAGATACATTGAAGTAACCGGATATCCTGGGGAACTTAATGAGAACGACGTTAAAGCTATTTTCATCGGAAGCGAACTTGATTTAACAGGAAAAATCAATACATCCAACCCTGACGTTAACCAATTATACAGCAACGTAATGTGGAGCCAAAGAGACAACTTCTTGAGCATTCCTACAGACTGCCCACAACGTGACGAACGTCTTGGTTGGTCCGGCGATGCGCAAGTTTTCTCAAAAACAGCGTCTTACAACAGAGACACAAATCAGTTCTACAAAAAATTTATTGGCGATTTAGCCGCTGTTCAACGTTCTGACGGTGGTGTTTATGACTACGCTCCAGACCAAGGACATGATCATGACTTTGGTAATGCCGCTTGGGCTGACGCAGCAGTTGTAATCCCATGGACAACATACATGATGTATGGCGACAAGCAAATACTTGAAGATAACTATAGCCTTATGCAGGGGCACATTTATTTCTACACTATGGCCGCTGCTGCAGGCACTTCAGCTGTTAATTCAATGAGCAAAGGCCCGTTTGCGGCATTTAACAAAGCTAATCCGCAAAAACCAGCAATTACAGACTTAGGAACAACTGCTGATAACTATAAGTATATCCTCGGCGGCTGCGCTTATGGCGACTGGTTAGCTCCTCAAGGAACACCCAACTATGTCGTCGCTACTGGCTACTTTGCTTATTCCACAAGACTTCTTGCCAACATAGCAGAAATTTTGGGTAAGACTGCTGACGCTGAATATTACAATGCATTGGCAGATCGTATCAAACTCAGCTTCCAAAGAGTTCTCTTTAACGAAACTACCGGCGTTGTAACCGGCAATAGCCAAACAGCTTACCTTATAGCTCTTAACTTTGATCTTCTTCCTAATGCTGAAGCAAAAGCAAAAGCAGCTGCAAACCTTGTTTCTCGTATCGAAGCAGCAGGAATGCACTTAGCAACAGGTTTCGTTGGCGCAAGTATGCTTCTTCAAACGCTTTCCGCAAACGGATATGACGATGTTGCTTATACACTCTTGCTTCAAGAAACTTATCCGTCATGGATTTATAGTATAAGACAAGGCGCAACTACTACTTGGGAGCGTTGGAACTCTTATACAAAAGAAAACGGTTTCGGCGATGCAGGCATGAACTCGTTTAACCACTATTCATTCGGTTCTGTTATGGAATGGGTATACCGCTATGCCGCTGGTATCGAAATGGATAAGTCCGCGCCTGCTGGTAAGAGAGTGATTCTTCAACCGACTCCAGGCGGAGACCTTACTTATCTTAACTCCAGCTATGATTCTTTCTACGGTAAGATCACAAGCAATTGGAATATTGCAAACGAAACATTTACTTATAACGCAACAATACCTGCAAACACAACAGCAAAAGTTCTTCTTCCTACAGATAACTTGGCAGGCGTAAAAGTTAACGGATTGCCATATTCTGACTATGCTGATGGCAAAGACGGCGTAACTTATATCGGTTTTGAAAACGGCAGAGCTGTATTTGAAATCGTTTCCGGTTCATACAAATTTGAATCAACATCATTAAACAAATATAGCATCAAAATAGCAAGCACAGCCGCAGCAAACATTCCAGTAGCTGTTGAAGGCACAATTAATGGCGTGACTAAGACTTATAGATTGCCTGCTTCTTTAATAGTTAGAACCGGCGATGAAGTTTCGTTCAAGGCTGCTCCTATTAATGAAGTTGATTATTACTTCACAAAATGGACAGTAGATGGAGAAGATAATTACAACAACACTATTTCCTTTACTGTTAATGGAGATATTGATGCTCAAATGGGCGTTGCTTATCAAGGCTTGACCAGTATCGCTTTAGGCAGCACAGTAACATCCAACAGCGTTGACGGAGGACCTCCAGCATGGTCACCGAATAACCTTACAGATGGTCGTGTATACGGCACAAATAACGGTTATACCAGCGGATTAAGCAACAACAATCCGACTCCATCTCCGGCGCGTTACGTTATTATTGACCTTGGCTCGCCTAAGACGTTTAACAGAATCCATCTTTACCCGAGAACAGATAGCTTCACATCGGATGGAAAGACTTGCAGCTTCCCTGTAGATTTCACTATACATGGATCAAACACTGTAAGCGGAACGGGCAACAGCACAAACCTTACAAATGCTGAGCTTATCATATCCAAGACAGACGTTACAGCTCCTTATATGAAGCCTTATGTGCTTGAATTTGATACTCCGCAAACATTCCGTTATATCCGTGTTACAGCAGACAAACTTGGAATGTATTCCGGCGATGAAGGCGGCGCTTACTATCGCTTCCAGCTTACAGAAATCGGTATTTATAATGCAGGCGTTCCTGTTATAGCTGAAAACCCTGTAGACGTTGATGTATATGAAGATGCAACAGCTACATTTACTGTTAAAGCAACAGGCGATGCTATTAGATATCAATGGTATAAAGACGGAGTTATGATACCTGGTGCTACTTCCGCAACATTAACAATATCAAAGGCACAGCTTGATGATGCTGGCGATTATTATGCTGTTGTAAGCAACTTGATAGGCAGCGTAACAAGCAAATCTGCTAAACTTACAGTTAGCGAGTTCTTAGGAAACATAGCTCCTGTTTCTATTACTCCGGCAGTAGTAAGCGGATATGCAGCAAACGTTGTTGTTAAGCTTGACTGCAAAGATACAGAAGGATTTGATGTTTCCGTATCATTGTTTGGCAAAACTGTTGCTGTTGATGAAAACGGAGTTGCTAAGTTTGCATTTGCAGCGAACGAAGTGCCTGTAGTTACTGAAGCTACTAAGTTTGAGGCTAAAGTTCTTATAAACAATAAGGATGCAAAAGTAAGCTTGGATATCAACGTTCTTCCATCAGCAAACATCTGGGATATCAATATTGCTGGATCAACTGAAGGCAAAACAGTAATTAGCTTTAACGCTAATATCGCTCCAAAGGTTGGCACTAAATACGAAGTTCTTGTAAATGGTGCAAAGGTTGCTTATACGCAGATTAATTCAACTACTATATCTGTTGATGCTGAAGTAGCCAATGGCGATGTTGTAGTGATTAAAAACGTTAAGCTTGTTGACCTGTTCCCAGGCTTTGGTTTCACTTTTACAAAGACATATAATAATATATCTAACTAATTTAGACTCATATAACTAATACAAAAAAACTGGCGCCTTTATGGCGTCAGTTTTTTTGTTTGCTATAAATTTAATTATTTTACTGATTATTTTTTCTTAATTTACTTAGTAGAATAGTATTTGACGTGAGTTCAACGAAATCGAACATACCGCTTTAGCGTCATAAATTGGAAAGCTATTAGCAAAACAATTAGATTGGTCATATTTAATAAATATCACTAAATATATTCATTTTTATTGTTATAATTTACTCTAGAATTGTAACGCAAAAAGCAGTAACATGTTGTAATGAATGTTGAAGTGTCGTTAAACTTACATTTTGCGCTGACCGGGGTGTTGATAATGAAAGATGAAATTATACTAAAAATTATGGAGCTTGAGGAACAAGTTGAAAAAATCACAAAGGATGCAATTGAACGTCAGAAAAATCTACCCAAGGAAACTCACGAAAAATACAATAAAATCGAAAACAGACTGCAGCTTGAATATGACATTAATATAAACAAGTCGCTCGATGCAATAAAGAAAGAAGCATCTGATAAGATAGAAGCATTAAAGAAAGAAAAAATAAGCAGGTTTGAAGCTATGGAAAAAAACTTTAATGAAAACCATGCGAAATGGGAAAACGAAATATATAGCAACGTTATAAGGTGGTGATGTGGTGCTTAAAGACGTTATCAATTATAGCGGCCTATACGCGAAAATCAAGGCATTGGAAAGCAGGCTGTTATCATATGATGATTATTATACCCTCGCTTCCCAGAAAGACGTTGTGTCTCTGGCCAGCCGGTTGTTTGAGAACGAAACCTATAAAGAATACGCCTCTGATATGCAAGAAGCCATCGTGGGGGGAAGATTTCCGCTGGAAAAAAGCCTTGTTCAGTCTATGTATTCAAATTTTTCCGGCATTTATAACTTTATAACCGATTCAAACGTCCGGCAATATATAAACGTTTTGTTCCTGAAATATGAAGCAGGTATATTAAAGGCCTTGCTTCGGACGCTTTTTGACAAAAGAGATATTAAAGATGTTGCTCCAAAATATGAAAACTTTATTTCAAAGCGTCTTAAAGTCGATATGCAAAAGCTTGCAGAATCAAAAGACCTTAAAGACTTTATGAATAACCTTGTTAATTCCAAATTCCTTAAGGTCTTGAATAAAATCAATGTCGATAACCCATCGCTGTTTGATTTTGAAACGCAGCTTGATATATATTGCTATCTGGAAACATGGAACTGCCAAAACAAATTGCTCAAACACAAACGTTCGCAGGAGCGCATAAATGGCTCTGACATCGATTTGCATAATATTATGCACATTTATCGTTTCAAAAAATATTATGATTTAAGTGATTCAATAATATATGCTTATTTAATACCGATAAACTATAGAGTAAACAAATCACAAATTGACAGCCTTATCGCATCAAAAACAGATAGTGAATTTTTGGAAATTATATCAAAAACACATTATAAAGACGTGTTTAAAAATTGTTGTATAACAGATATGGAGCGGTCTTATTATTCTTATATGTTAAAAATATATAATGAAGAAGCTGCCAAAAATCCATACTCTGTTTCTATAGTAACGGCGTATTTCTTTAAAAAAGGCCAGGAAATCAGAAATTTGATAACCCTTACGGAATGTGTGCGTTATGGCCTTAAACATGATGAATCCATGGCTAAGCTTAATATTGCCGCCGGAAAAGGAAGCGAAATAAATGGTTAAAAAAATGAAATTTGTCAATATAATGGGGCCGACAAAAGACATAGAAAGAGTTCGGGAAAGATATATCTCCAAGTATGAAATACAGATAGAAGACGCTGTTAAAGAAATGGGCCAAACGAATAAGGAGATATCATTTTATTCTGTTGCAAATCCGCTTATTAATGCTATGAAAAGCATCGAGAAAATAGCTGATTCTGCCAAGGTTGATGAAACTTTTACAGACAAGGAGATCACGCGTGAGGAAGCCTTGAAGGTTATTGAAAGCATTAGCGCTATTATAGACGGCTTTTTCGCCAAAACTCAACAGCTTCAAGCAGAGCGCAACCGCCTTGAAACTACATCAAACGAGCTTACCCCTTTTGTTAACCTTGATTTTTATTTGGAAAAATTATATAACTTTAATTTCATAAAATACAGATTTGGCAGAATACCTATTTCTGGCTATAAGCAATTTGAAGCATATCTGTATTCCAACGATGCTCTTTTGTTCCAAAAAAGCCATACAGACCGTGAATACGTATGGGGTATCTATTTCGTCCCCAGAACAATGTATGAAAAGGTCGATGCCATATTTGCATCACTTTATTTTGAGCGTGTGGAAATATCAGACGGGCTTAAAGGCCGCCCTGTGGAAGCATATGAGGATATGCATAAGCGTATTGAGGAAATTGATACAGAAATAGATGGTATAGAACAGGAACAATATACTTTGCTAAATGATAAACGGGAAGACATTTCCGCTGCTCTTAAAAAAATAAAAGCAGACTATAACTTCTTTGAAATGCAAAAGTATATCGCAAAAACAAAGGATGATTTCTACATAATTGTAGGCTGGATGGCTGAAAATGACGCAAAAGCGCTGGAGGAAGAAGCAAAAAATGACCCTGATGTTACAGTTATCGTCAAAAACGAATCACCAAACATCAGAAGCAAGCCTCCAACACGGCTCTCAAACCTTCCATTCTTTAGACCGTTTGAGTTTTTCGTTAAGATGTATGGCCTGCCTGCTTATAACGAAATCGACCCTACCCCATTTTTTGGCATAACATACACTATACTTTTCGGTATAATGTTTGGCGATTTGGGCCAAGGTATTGCGCTTTCGCTGTTCGGATTTTGGTACTACAAATATAAGAAATCTCCCGTCGGCGCTATTTTAGCGATTGTGGGTATTTCGTCCGCATTTTTTGGGGCATTGTATGGCAGTATATTCGGTTATGAAAATGTGTTTGAACCGTTATGGATAAGGCCGTTGGAGAACATGGCGGATATCCTTATAGCAACTGTCGGCTTTGGAATAGGCCTAAATCTTTGTGCAATGATTATACAAATAATCAACGCAATAAAACGCAAGGATTACGGAAGCCTATTATTCAGCTCAAACGGTATATCCGGCATTTTGTTTTATACAATAGCAATCGGCATTGGGCTTTCCATGTATTTTGGGATAGACATTCTGCCGGTTTGGGCTATTGAGCTGATGGTTGGTCTGCCGCTGTTGTTCATTATGCTGAGGGAACCTCTAAGCAATCTTATAAAACGCAAAAAGAAGCTAATACATGGCAGCCTTAGCGAATATTTAATGGAGATGCTTTTTGAAACATTTGAAATAATACTCAGCTTTGTTACAAATACAATCTCTTTTGTTCGTGTTGGCGCTTTTGCATTATGCCATGCGGGTATGATGAGCGTTGTGCTTATGCTTGCGGGGGTTTCTCATGAAAGCTCTGGCAATGCGATCATTATGATAATCGGCAATTTATTTGTTATGGGTCTGGAAGGCCTTATCGTAAGCATACAGGTTTTGCGGCTTCAATACTATGAAATGTTTTCCCGCTTTTTCAAAGGCGATGGCAAAGCATTTAAATCATTTACAAGCCATTAGACAAATCAAATATACAGGGAGGATTTTTAAGATGACACAAATTATAATCTTTTTATTAGCGGTATCCATTATTGTTCCCGTAGGGGTTTTCATGTTAGGCGAGAGGAAAAAAACTCGATTTAAAAACATGCTTGCGATAAACATTGTATCGTTTTTTGGTATATTAATTTTAAGTTCTGCCTTCCTTTTCTCAACTGCTTGGGCAGAACCAACTGCCACAGCTGTTGTGTCTGATTCCGCAGGAATCGGCTACATAGCTGCTGCTTTAGCCACAGGCTTTAGTTGTATCGGTGCAGGTATCGCTGTTTCTGCCGCTGCTTCTGCTGCACTTGGCGCGCTATCCGAGAACGAATCTATTATGGGTAAGGCGATGATATTCGTTGCGCTTGCAGAAGGTGTTGCTATTTATGGGCTTATTATTTCCATCATGATTTTAGGCAAGGTGTGATGCTTTTATGAAAATATTTCTTATAAGCGATAATGATGATACGCTTACAGGTATGCGCCTGGCTGGTGTTAATGGCGTTATTGCTCACGACTCTTATAAATTCCGGCTTGAATTGGAAAGGGCTATGGCTGACAAAGACATAGCCGTTGTCATAATAACCGAAAAGCTAAGCCACGATTATCCAGATTTAGTTCGAGCGGCAAAGCTTAATAAAAATCTACCTCTTATTGTTGAGATACCGGACAGACATGGAACGGAAAGAAGACCGGACTTTTTGACGCGTTACGTGAGAGAAGCAATCGGTATTAAAATATAGGAACAAGGAGGATAACGTATGAATGTTGATGAAAAAATCAAACAGTTTTCCGACGTTGTTATAAGAGAGGCGGAAACAGAGCGTGACGCTATATTAAGCCGTGTTGCCGCCGAATATGAAAAATCTTGCGGTGATTTTAAAAAAGAATTAAAACAAAAATATGATCGCAGATTTGAGGAAGAACGCAACAGAGCAAAACGTGAGGCGCAAAAGAAAATAGTAGTTGCCCAGTCTGATTTAAAGCGCCAGCTTATCGCAAAACGCACAGATCAAATCGAATCAATTATGAAAAACGTTCTGGAAAAGATTAGTAAATATATTGAATCAGATAAATATATAAACATCCTCATAAAACAGATAAACGAAAACAAAGCTCAAGATTTTAATTCCGTAGTATACCTAGTGGAAAGAGATATGAAGCATAAGGAGCGCATAGAGGATGAAACCGGCGTTTTGGTTATGCAAAGCGGAGAGGACTTTATTGGTGGTATGAAAATAACCGTCAGCGAAAACAGGATAATTGACTGTTCGTTTAAAACCAAGCTTGACGA
>CAYVCG010000045.1:0-4035 GCA_964449985.1 uncultured Defluviitaleaceae bacterium | reverse complement strand
TTGTCAATAGATTTTTAGGAGGAAACCATGCCATGAATGCAAAAGGCTATATATACGGTATAAATGGTTCCGTTATACGAGTTAAAGGCAGCAGGGATTTTATAATGTCCGAAATGGTTAAAGTGGGGGAAGAAAAGCTTATCGGCGAAGTTATTAGCATAGAGCCAGAGCGGACAACGGTTCAGGTTTTTGAAAATACAACAGGCCTTAAAACCGGAGAGGACGTTGTCGGAACAGGCAAACCTATTTCCGTTAAGCTTGGCCCAGGCATAATAAGCAATATCTTTGACGGCATAGAGCGCCCTTTAAAAGACGTGGAGCTAAAAAGCGGCTCGTTTATCTCCAGAGGCGTTCATTCAGAATCCTTGGATATGGATAAGCTATGGAGCGTTAATATAACCGCTAATGAAGGCGATTATGTTTCCGGCGGTGCAGTTATTGCAACGGTTAAAGAAAGTGATTCCGTTGTTCATAAAATAATGGTTCCGCCAAAACTTAGCGGCGAGATTGTTAGCGTATCACCAGACGGAGAGTATAACCTAAACGACACAATCGCAGTAATAAAAGATAAAAACGGCAAAGAAATAAAAGTTACGATGGTTCAGGAATGGCCAATCCGTATACCACGCCCTGTCCAAACCAAATACGCATCCAGCATTCCTCTAGTTACCGGCCAAAGGATTATAGATACGCTGTTTCCCATAGCAAAAGGCGGAACGGCGGCTGTTCCGGGCGGTTTCGGAACAGGCAAAACAATGACCCAGCACCAAATCGCAAAATGGTCTGATGCGGATATCATCGTTTATATCGGCTGTGGCGAGCGTGGAAACGAGATGACACAGGTTTTGGAGGAATTCTCCGAGCTTATAGACCCGAGAAACGGCCGTCCTCTTATGGATAGAACTGTACTTATTGCAAACACATCCAACATGCCTGTCGCGGCAAGAGAAGCCAGCATTTATACAGGCATCACACTGGCGGAATACTACAGGGATATGGGTTATCACGTTGCCATCATGGCGGATTCAACATCCCGTTGGGCAGAAGCGCTGCGTGAGCTTTCCGGCCGTTTGGAGGAAATGCCAGCGGAAGAAGGCTTTCCGGCTTATTTATCATCAAGGCTTGCGGGATTTTATGAAAGAGCCGCTTATGCAAAAAATCTTAACGGCAGCCTAGGCTCTGTTTCTATTATCGGCGCTGTTTCTCCTCAGGGCGGTGATTTTTCCGAGCCTGTTACGCAAAATACGAAGCGCTTTGTTAAATCCTTCTGGACGTTGGATAGAGCTCTGGCATACGCAAGGCATTTCCCTGCTATAAACTGGCTCACCAGTTACAGCGAATATACTGATGATTTGGAACAGTGGTATAAGGAAAACGTTGGCTATGACTTTATATCTTATAGAAAAGAGATTCTGTATCTGCTCACTGAGGAAAGCAAACTGATGGAAATCGTAAAGCTTATCGGCAGCGACGTCCTTCCGGACAGTCAGAGGCTTATTTTAGAAATATCACGCGTCATCCGGCTTGGATTTATTCAACAAAATGCCTACCATAAGCACGACACATACGTTCCTCTTATTAAGCAGGAAAAGATGATGGAAATCATACTGTACTTATACGATAAAACGAAAAAGCTTATTGATGCAGGCATAACTGTTTCGGAAATCAGAAAGAGCGATATATTTGAAAGAATAATCGCTATAAAATATGATGTTGGCAATGACGAGATGGACAAATTTGAGGATATAAAAATCGAAATAGACAAGTTTTATAATGATATATATGATAAAAATGCATAGACAAATCAGAGGTGTAGTCCTATGGCTATAGAATATTCAGGATTAAAAGAAATAAACGGGCAATTTATCGTGTTTGAAGGCGTGGATAACGCATCCTTTGAGGAAATTGTTGAAATAAGAATAAATAACGGCGAGAAAAAGATGGGTCAAATTGTATCCATCGAGGGCGACAAGGTTATTGTTCAGGTTTTTGAAGGAACGGACAGCATAAGCCTTACCAACTCTGCTATAAAGCTTTCCGGCCACCCAATGGAGATTGTTTTGTCTCAGGAAATACTGGGCAGGATTTTTGACGGAGCTGCAAGACCGATAGACGGTTTGGGAGATCTTTATGCCGAAAAAAAAGCAGATATAAACGGCAAACCCATTAATCCCGTTTCCCGCGAATACCCAAGAAACTTTATCCAGACCGGTATATCGTCTATAGACGGGCTTATAACGCTTATCCGTGGGCAAAAGCTGCCTATTTTTTCTGGCAATGGCCTTCCTCATGACCAATTGGCTGCGCAAATCGTCCGACAAGCCAGCCTTGGCTCTATAAATGGCGGCAATGACGAGAATTTTGCAATAGTATTTGCTGCAATGGGAGTTAAATACGACGTTGCTGAGTTTTTTAAAAAGACATTTGAAGAAAGTGGATCGCTTGAGCGGGTTGTTATGTTTCTAAACCTTGCAAACGACCCTGTTACAGAAAGGATCATCACCCCAAGAGCAGCGCTTACCGTTGCGGAATATTTGGCTTTTGAAAAAGGCATGGATATTTTAGTTATACTAACGGATATGACTGCATACGCCGAAGCCATGCGTGAGATCTCATCTTCCCGTGGCGAGATTCCTTCCAGAAAAGGCTTCCCGGGTTACTTATACAGCGAGCTGGCCAGCCTATACGAACGCGCCGGCATTATAAAAGGGCAGCCCGGATCAGTAACGCAAATACCAATACTCACGATGCCTAACGATGATATAACCCATCCCGTTCCCGATCTTACGGGCTATATAACCGAGGGGCAAATAGTTTTGGATAGAAATATCCACCAAAAAGGCATTTATCCACCTATTAACATTCTTCCGTCTCTATCCCGCCTTATGAAAGACGGTATTGGCGAGGGATATACAAGAAAAGATCATCCCGATTTGGCAAACCAGCTATTTTCCTCATATGCCCATGTTGGCGATGTCCGCGCGCTGGCCTCCGTTATTGGTGAGGACGAATTAAGTGATTTGGATAAACTATATATCAAATTCGGCGAGAGATTTGAAGCACAATACCTCCAACAAGGCAAATACGAGGATAGAGAGATTATGCAAACGATACGCTTGGGCTGGGAAATGCTAGATGTCTTGCCTAAAGGCGAGTTGGACAGAATCTCTACTAATATTTTGGAAGAATTCTATGTTGAAAAACAGAATAACAAAACAGAATAAGTAAAAGACAGGGGGATGTGACCAATGGACCCTAATATGTTTCCCACTAAAGGAAACCTGATCAAAGCAAAAACGACGCTTTCCATGTCCAGAATGGGTTACGACCTTATCGACAGGAAAAGAAACGTTCTTATAAAAGAAATACTGGAGCTAAATGATAAGGCAGAGGCAATACAGCGGCAAATAAGCACCACATTCAGAGAGGCCTATGCTGCTTTGCAGGATGCTAATATCGTTATGGGCATAAACAACGTTCGAACAATTAGTTACGGTATGCCTATAGAAGATAGCATAATGCTCAGAACAAGGAGCATTATGGGTGTTGAGATACCAAACCTTCGGTATACCCCCTCTAAAATGTCGCTTAACTACGGATTTATGAATACAACAGCCTCCTTTGACATTGCTGTGGAAAAATTCAATAAGGTTAAGGAATTGACGATAGAGCTGTCTATGATCGAAACAGCCGCTTATCGCCTAGCCATAAATATAAAGAAAACCCAGCGCCGGGCTAATGCCCTAAAAAACGTTACTATCCCAAAATATGAGGAATTAACAAAGCTTATTAACCTTACGCTAGAGGAAAGGGAAAGAGACGAGTTTACGCGCCTAAAGGTGATTAAGAAGCAAAAATAAGACAATATTTCACCCCAGAGAGGACATTTCCTCTCTTCACGATGTTGCCATACTAAAATTTCTAACGGACGGCCAATGGCCGCCCCTACAAGTGGGGTAAAATCGGAAATTTCTGTAGGGGCACGCATTGCGCGTGCGTATTGCTATATTTAATTGCGACAGCCTGATGAGAGGT
>CAYVCG010000044.1:0-16225 GCA_964449985.1 uncultured Defluviitaleaceae bacterium | reverse complement strand
TTTCCGCAAGCGGTAAAGTGCCGTGGGCGCTCCCGCGGGGCCCTGCCGGGGGCTTAAACGGCGGGGAAGCAGTGTGCTTCGTTGAGATTATTTATATACCCTTTAGCAATCTTGAAACAGGGATTGCTAATATTTTTAACCCTATATGCAATATATACTTGACATAATGCAAAATATGTGTTATGATATGCAATGTAAGGAGGTTGACAATGAAGAATAAGCGTATGAAAATAGCACGAATAGAGTGCGATATGAAACAGGAAGATTTAGCAAAAGCCGTTGGTGTAACAAGGCAGACGATTGGTTTAATTGAATCAGGCGAATACAACCCTACGCTTAACCTTTGCATAGCAATATGCAAGGCGCTTAAAAAAACACTTAATGATTTATTTTGGGAGGAATCAGTATGAAAAAACAAAATATGCAGGACGAAAGAGTTTCGTCACAGCGCCGTAAAATAAACAGTGAAGCATATGGCATTTTAATGGTTATACTTCTCGTATCAATACTCGTACAGCAATTTTTGCTAAACGCTACATTTGAACAATATGCTGTTGAGGCTATATGTTTTTTTGGAATGTCCATTTATATCATAGTACGATACAATATGGTAGGTCTAAACTTATACGGAGAAGGAAAACGTGCAAAAGGTATTGTCTTGGTGAACAGCATAGTGACTGGAACTATAGTAACAATAACAAATGGTGTTTTGAATTACACAAAATACGCAGACAAATACAGAGAAGATGGCATAGGATTTTTTATCTCCGTATTGGCAGTTACTTTTATCAGTGCAACTGTTTCTGCTTATGTTGTGCTACTATGCTTTGATTATCTGAACAAGAGGAAGCAGGCGAAAATTCAAAAGCAGTTAGATGAGGATGACCGAAACGAATAATCGGAGATTATGAGCATTTTACGAAGTACAAGCGGCGAAGCAGACTGTTTTGCGGCTTGCGCAATAATTTCCTTATACTGTCAGGCTTTTTTTGTTTTTATTTTTAAAAAGCAGTCGGAAACTTTTGCAAAAATTTTTGGGAATTTTTTTGTAACATATTATATACAAATGAGCAAATGCTAGTATCGTACTAAAATCAACATTTATGTAAGCATTATGTATTACATAAAAACTTTGACATCTAAACATTACAATAATTAGGAGGTATATATTTATGAAGAGATTAGTTGGTTTTGTTATGATACTGACGGTTTTTGCAACATCGTTTTTTAACGCATATGCTCTTGAATACGATGATGCTAAATACGTGCTTGCTTTTGCTGATACATCGTCTATAAGCTCGATGGGAACGCCGGGAACGTATTCTACAGGCGCAGGCACAACTACAGGTACTGATGGGGTTGGTACTACAGGAGCTGGCGCAGGTGCAGGTACAATGAATACAGGCGTTACAGGCGCTGGAGATATGGGAACAACAGGAACAGGTGCGACAGGCGCTGGAGATATGGGAACAACAGGAACAGGCGCAACGGGCGCTGGTAATACGGGAACAGGCGCAACAGGTGTGGGCGGTTACGGCACATACGACATATCAGCTTATCCGGGCACTAATTCTGGAACAAACGCTGGTGCTTATCCAACAACGGGTACCAATGCCGGAACAGAAAGTGGCGGTAACTATAACTCATACCAAGGCGGATATAACAATAACTCAGGTATGTCGAATGGCGGTTATAACACTTCTAGTATGAAGGATAGTATTAATCTTTATGAAAATATCATGCCGGGACGCTCAGGCAGTTCTAATGAAAATGATGGCCAAATCAAGGTTAGCAAAGATATGTATATCGTTCAGGATGGCAGCGATTTATGGCTTGTTATGGGAAATATTAAAGCAAAACTTGATATCTTGATTTATACTGATCCAACCCATTCCAGAGCAAACGAATCAAATGCAAACAATAACAATACAAACATGACAAACACAAATAACACAAACGACACTGCTAATATGAATGCAGATTTAAATAATAAAAATTCATTGGCAATTCCGATGTTTGAAAACAACAGATAGCCTAAAAAACAGACCGTAAAATTTGATGATTTGCGGTCTGTTTTTTATTTTTAAATTTTATTGATATTATATGTAGTTGAAATTAATACACAGTTATACATTTTCTTGTGCTTATATTGATTGTGACTATTGCTGTAAAAACAGCGGTTTTTTTATGCTAATTTAAGTGTTTTTTTGTTATTGTTCAGTTTAGAACATCTACTGTTCAGTATATTGCATTTTAAAAGAAGTGGGTGTGTGATATATTTAATTCATTAAGTAGGGTAGGGGAAATATTGACATATTTAAAAATTAAAAGGAGGCTAAAGAAATGAAAAAGAGAATCGCATTGTTATTGGCGGCTGTTATGGCTTTGTCGTCAGTGCCGCTGATGAACCTGTTCGCAACAAGTATTAGCGTTACTGGTTATGACGATCTTCCCGAGAAAACGCTAATACCGGCTTATGGGGCAAGCCCAATGCTTGCGCCGGATAACTATTCTTTTGAAAAGGTTGGCGGCAAGGATGTTTCTTACATATCAGGCGGAGCGAAATTTGATATTGATTTCACCGAGAATGTGCGAAGTGGATTTGGATTTCAGCTTGAGTTAATAAATGCCGAATTTTTGTATGCTAAATTACCCGGGGATATTGCTTACCCTGATAAACCAGAGACTCAAGATCCTTTAAAAGGTGAATTCGCGACTTTCCATCTAATAGATGCGGATACTGATGGCGAAGAAGGGTTTATTCCTGTTTCAGAACCAAATAGCGACGGTTTATATCAACATCTTATTTATAATGACGGCATTTCGAACGTGTTTAATATTGAATTATCCGAGGGGAGAATGTCGGTCGAATTGCTTAAAGATGTAACATCCGGTGATAGAATTTCGATTCCTTTGGCAGTATACATAGAGAGAAATAGTGATGTTGCTATTAGTGTATCGTATCAATCTTATCGTGTTATTCCAAGTAATATGCTCAAGATTAATACAATTTCCAGAGTACCTAGTATATTTGTAACGGCTGGAGAGATTAAATCTGGTAGTGGCATAATTGAGTTGGATAATATTAAAATATCAGAATCCACTCCCGGTTTATTGGTTAACAATGGATCGTTTAGCTTATCTCTGCCACAGGGTTTTATGTTTGCGAACGATTTATCTGACATTGATATTTCAACCGTGTTTAGAAATGTAAGCGGAACAAATGACGTTGACTTTGACGCTTATACAAATAAAGATGGAACCCAAATTTATTTGACGCTTAGAGATTTTAAATTGCCATCTGGTGCGCCGACTAGTTTAATAATTAAAAACTTGGCTATCAAACCGATATCCGGAGTCACTCTGATCCCCAACGGAAATATTTTAATGTATTTAACCGATATAGATAAATGGACATCTTGGGAATTTGATTCTTCCAGCGAAACTTGGAATAATATTGAACATAGTGGCAAACGTATCCGTAT
This sequence comes from uncultured Defluviitaleaceae bacterium, assembly GCA_964449985.1. GTDB lineage: Bacteria > Bacillota > Clostridia > Lachnospirales > WRAX01 > CAYVCG01. The sequence goes on along the minus strand of CAYVCG010000044.1, from coordinate 12,740 downwards.
AGGCTCTGAATCCGTTGCCGTAGCCAGATATTTGTATCGCGATTTTACAATAACAAACTTAAAGGTTGATAATGCTATTGAGCCGCTTGGTGTTGATAACCCTAAACCAACATTCAGATGGCTTCCAGTTTCGGGAGGATACGGCAAAAGCCAGTCTGCTTACAGAGTTATCGTTTCAACAGAAAGATTTTCTGTAGATGATGAAGACATTGTTTGGGATTCCGGCAAGGTTATGAGTGAAAACAACTACGATGTGGTTTATAACGGCAAAAAACTGCTTTCAAAAACAAAATACTACTGGACTGTGCAGATTTGGGATCAGGATGATATTATGAGAGAACCTTATGATGATTCCTCATTTGAAACAGGTCTCATGGAGCAAACTGATTGGAACAGTGATGCAAAATGGATTGCGCTTCCAGCAAATTCAGGCACTATAGAAATGGATTTTAGCTCTGCCCAATGGATTTGGAGAAGAGATGGAGCGGCTTTTTCAGCGGTTCCTAAAGGGACTCAATGGTTTAGAAAGAGCTTTGTTCCTAATGTAGACAAAACAGTGAGCAAAGTATACGTTGGTATGACTGCGGACGATGCTTATGAATTGTTTATAAATGGAACATTAATCGGTGCTAACACCGGAACGGATGCTTGGAGAGTCGGTTATTTATACGACGTTACTGAGCATGTTAGGAGCGGCAAAAATGTTTTGGCGGCCTGGGATCATAATGGGTCGACGGGTTATGCAGGGTTGCTTTCCAAAATAGTAATTAACTATACAGATGGAACGAAAGATACAATTGTTTCTGATAATACATGGAAAATAAGCAAAACTGAGGTTAATGGATGGAAAGCTGTTGATTTTGACGATTCTGCATGGCTTGCTCCTGACCAGGCAGTAACGTATGGCGGCGCTCCTTGGGGTAACGGCGTTACTCCGACTACGTATTCAACATCCGCATATGAGCGTGCAGTGCCTATGTTCCGTAAGGGCTTCACAGTAGGCGATAATGTTAAGCAAGCCAGAATTTATATATCAGGTCTTGGTATGTATGATCTCCAATTAAATGGCGAGCGCGTCTATTCTGATAATGTGTTAAACCTAGGTAATACACAATATGACGTAACAATACCATATGGCGTTTATGACGTTAAACGTATGTTAAATAACGGCGAAAACGTAATTGGTGTTGAGCTTGGAAACGGCTTCTGGAACGAGGTTGACGGTGTTTGGAATTGGCAAAATGCCGTTTGGAGAACGAATCCAAAATTGCGTTTGCAGTTAGAAATTGTTTATGCTGATGGCTCTGTTCAAACGGTTGTTTCTGATGAAACATGGCTTGCTACCAATACAGGCCCGACCACTAAAAACAGCATTTATTACGGAGAATCTTATGACGCGAGAAAAGAAAAAACGGGCTGGGCTTCTCCGGGATATGTTAGTGACGGAACATGGGAAAATGCATCCTTAACGTCTGTTCCGACAGGAAAATTGAAATGGCAGTATATCGAGCCTGTTCGTAAGACGACTACTTATAGTCCAAAATCAATTACTAAGCTTGCAAATGGTTCTTATGTAATCAGAAATCCTGAGATGACAACAGGTTGGATGAAGCTTACTATGAGGGATGTTCCGGCAGGAACGCAAATCGTTATTACATATGCTGAGACTCAAAATGCTAACGGTTCTGCAAATGGCATTTATACAGGCTGGTTCCCAAAAGACACGATTGATAGGGATTATTACATTGCAAAAGGCGCTCCTGTTGAAGTATTTGAACCAAGATTTAGTTATAAAGGTTACGAATATATCCAGATAGACAATTATCCAGGTGAGCTTACTGAGGATGATATTGAGCTTTATCGTTGCAGTAACGACGTTGCAATCGTATCCCAGTTGGAAACATCCAACGACCTTATAAATTCTCTGCACAAAATAATGCGCACTACAATGTTGAACAACTACCAGTTTAAACCTACTGACACACCAGTTTGGGAGAAAAACGGCTGGACAGGCGACGCTAATGTAGCTTTGCCAAGCATGTTCTTTAACTTTGACGTAAGTTCATTCCTTAAATATTTTGGTGAGACATTGACAGATGGGCAAAGAGCTGATGGTTTTATCTTTGAAATAGGCCCTACAGCGGATTGGACATTAAGCCAGTCATCCATATGGAACTCTGTTTTGATAAACATAACAGAGCAATTGTGGGATACTTATGGCAACTTGTCTTTTGTTGAAAAGCAATATGACTCCATGAAGAGACTTGCGGAATATTATATAACCCGTATGTCTGCCAGCGGAAATACATGGCCTAACGCAGACTTGGGCGACTATATCGCTCCTATGGGAAATCCAAATATGGGTAACTCTGCAGACGCTTCCGAAGGTGGCGCTATTTCCAATACCGTATATGCTTATATGGCTCTTGGTTCTATGGAAAGAATGGCAAATGCCCTTGGTAAGACTGCGGATGCTGCAAGATTTGCCAGCTATAGAGAAGCTGTAAAGACTGCATTTAACAACAAGTTCTATGTTGAAAACGGCGGTTATTATGATACTGGCGTTTGGAATCCATCAGGCAACAGAACGAGATATCGCCAGACATCTCAGCTTCTTCCGCTTGCAGCTGGTCTTGTTCCAGAAGAACGCATTCAGCCTGTTTTGACTAGCCTTGTAAATGACATCATAGCAAAAAATTATCATCTGGATACAGGCTTTGTTGGCGGAAAGGAAATTCTTCCTGTATTGACGAAATATGGCTATGCAGATATCGCATACAAAATTCTTAACCAGACAACATACCCAAGCTGGGGATACTTTATAGCAAGAGGTTCTACGTCTCTTTGGGAAATGTGGGAAGACGCTACACGTTCCAGAAACCACTACTTCCACGGTTCTTACGACGAATATCTTTACGAGTACTTCGGCGGAGTAAAGAATCCTAAGGATGGATACAAAACGTTTGAGCTTAGTCCGCTTATTACAGGTGATCTGGAGTATGTAAATCTTTCTCTTGATACAGTAAGAGGAAAGCTTGAAAGCAACTGGAAGGTTATAACAAAGGATTCATTCTCTTATGACGTTACAATTCCCTTTGGTTCGGAAGCGACTGTTTATTTCCCGACCAATGTTATTAATAACGTTAAATGCGGAGACGAAGTTGTTAACGATTCTATGCCGGGTGTTAAATCTGTGGGTATAGATCCGGAAAACAGGCTCGTTAAGGTTGTTCTTCTTTCTGGTGAATACAGCTTTACATCAACTATAGACGGTTATACTCTTGACACATCAAAGCTTACTGGTCTTATTAAAGCAGCAAAAGCTTTAAAGCAAGAAGACTATTATGCAAAAGCTTGGGCAGACCTTATGGCTTTGGTTAATGAAGCTGAAACATTATTAAACGATCCAGAAGCTTTAATAGTTGATATCTTTGATGTTACTGCAAGGCTTCAGGAAGCACTTAACGATATGCCGAACCAGATTAATATAGCAAGGCGTGATTTAAAGAAAGCGTTGGCTGATATAGATGCAATGGTTCTTAACCCGATTGCTTATCCAAAAACGCAATGGGAAGCTTTTGAAGAGGTTAGAACAAGAGTTTCAGAAATAGCTATTTCTGTGGATTCCTCTGATGAGCTTCTGCTTACTGCAAAGAGTGATTTAGACGAAGCTCTTGATGCTCTTACTGAGAATGCGTTGCCTAACATCGCGTTTAGAAAGTCGGCCACTGCAAGAACAAGTATCGTTGATGCGGATGCCAACTGGAATATTGCAAACGTTACTAACGGTGTTCCTAAGAACATAAACCGTTATGGTGAATATGTAGGCTATTCTTCAACCAGTGGAAACGACAGCAAGTCAGACCACCGTGAATGGATATATGTTGATTTAGGTTCTGTTCAAGAGTTTGATTATGCGACGTATTATTCCGCTATAAGGCAGCCGTCTCAAAAAGATGTGGGTTATGGTTTCCCGAGAAGATTTACGATTGATATTGCTATGGAAAATCCTGGAGACGAGTCTTCTTGGATTACCGTTTATGACGATTATAAAGACAAAGACTACCCAGTTCAAGAGTTTGGACCGTTAAACTTCTATCTGGGCAAGCAGAACGCACGCTATGTACGTCTTAACGCGTTAAGCCTTAATCCAAAAGTAACTGATAATAATTTATATTTCTTGCAACTTACACAAATAATGCTTTATAATAGAGGCGAAAGCATTGATGAAAGTGACTATACTGTTACGATAACCAATGCTATAGTATCAGGCTGCGCTGCAAACATACCAATCAGTATTGATGGTGATATTGATGGAAAAGATATTGAAGTTGTTCTGTTTGGCAAGTCCATTACAGGCTTTAACAACGGATACGCTGTCGCATCATTTAATGCCGATGAAATACCAGATGTTAGTGTTGATACTGAATTTAAGGCAATTCTCAAGGTTAATGGAGTTGCTGCTTCTGAAGGCTTGATTACTGTTAAAGCAAATACTGCTGATATATGGAAAATGAATATTGCTCCAAATGGGGAAAATACAGTTCTCAGCTTTAATGAATCAATTAAACCAGGCAGCAGGTTTGCAGTTTGTGTAAATAATGTTGTTGTTAATATCGTTGAAGTTGCTGATAAGTCAATTACGATTGGCTATGCAGCTAAATCAGGTGATGTATTTGTTGTTAAGAATGTGAAGCTTCCTTCGCTTTATCCAAGCTTTAGCTTTACATTTACTTCAACGTATAACGACTAACAAACATTTATTGATTTAGTTTTACTTAATTACGCGTAAAAGCGTTATTGTCTTTATGGCATACGCTTTTATATAACTCACAATGCGAGTCTAATCTCCTATGTTTTGCCGGGGAATCATTGTTTAACAATGGTTATCCCGGCGCTTTTTTTGTGTAGTAAATTTCTAGTAAAACAGTAATGAAATCGTGAAGTTCGAAATGGCGAGCGACAACAGCGTTTTCGTAGAAAACGCAAACAGACGAGCCGTTTATGGAGAATAGATTTGGTTACTGTTCCATATGCAATTTACTATAATCAAAGTATTAATCAAATAAAAAAGACGGGGCACAAAGCCTCGCCTGAAAAACGCACCCCACCAGAATTGAACTGGTGGCCTTTCGGTTCGGAGCCGAACGCTCTATCCACTGAGCTAGGGGTGCTTATTAAAAGATATTATCCGAAACAGTATATAACAAAATCCTTATATTTTCAAGAACAAAATAAAACTAAATTGCTATTATTTGTAAAGCATATTGTTTTGGAAAATTGTTTTCGTGTTGATTTGCATAAATGGTTTTACATATTTACATTTCCATGATAAAATATTGTTTATTAAATTTATTATTTTGAAGGGAAGAAGCAATATGACAGGGATCAGGCGTATTTATGTCGAAAAGAAGCGTGGGTTTAATATTGAAGCTGAGCATTTATTCTATGATTTAAAGAATAATTTGAATATTAAGAATATTAGCAATTTACGCATTATTAATTGTTATGATATTGAGGGTTTGGATGATTGCGATTATGGGCTATGTAAAGCAACTATTTTGTCTGAACCGCCAGTTGATAACGTATATGAAGAAGTGTTAGATTTTGATGCAGATGATTTTGTTTTTAGCGTTAAATATTTGCCCGGGCAATATGACCAGAGAGCCGATTCCGCAATGCAGTGTATCCAGATTGTAACGAAAAAAGAAAAGACTATTGTTGAGGCTTCAAAGGTTTATGTTTTGAAAGGGATGCTATCTGGGGATGAAAAAGCAGCAATTAAGAAATACTGCATAAATCCTGTTGATTCTATGGAATGTCGTATGGAAAAGCCAAAAAGCCTTATTATGGATATGAATGTTCCTGATGATATCAAAACCTTTAATGGGTTTGTTGATAAAACTGATGATGAAATAATTAATATGAGAAATGAGCTAGGCCTTGCAATGAGTGGGGACGACTTAATTTTCTGCCGTAATTATTTTAAAGATGTTGAAAAGAGAAATCCTTCGGTGACCGAGATAAGGGTTATTGATACATATTGGTCTGACCATTGCCGTCATACGACTTTTCTTACAAATATAGAAAATGTTGAGATCGGGGCAGGGCGCTATAACGCTCTTATTAAAGATGCATATGAACAATATTTAAACATAAGAGAATATGTTTATGCTGATCGCATAAGTGAGAAGCCGGTTTGCCTTATGGATATCGCTGTTATTGGTATGAAGGCATTAAAGAAAAAGGGATATTTAAACGATCTTGATGAATCAGAAGAGATAAATGCTTGCAGCATTGTTGTTAACGTTGATGTTGACGGCAAGGATGAGGAATGGCTCGTAATGTTTAAAAACGAAACACATAATCATCCGACTGAAATTGAGCCTTTTGGCGGAGCTGCAACTTGTCTTGGTGGCGCTATAAGAGACCCGCTATCAGGGCGCTCATTTGTTTATCAGGCCATGAGAGTTACTGGTTCCGGAAATCCTCTAACAAAAGTTGAAGATACATTGCCAGGCAAACTTCCACAACGAAAGATTACGCAGGGGGCGGCTGCCGGCTATAGTTCTTATGGCAATCAAATCGGTCTTGCTACGGGTATCGTTAACGAAATATATGACGAGGGTTATGTGGCAAAGCGTTTGGAGATCGGCGCAGTTATTGGAGCAGCCAAAAAGGAAAATGTTGTTCGTGAACGCCCACAAAAGGGTGATATAATAATTTTAACTGGCGGTAGGACAGGGCGCGATGGTTGCGGCGGAGCTACAGGATCCTCAAAGGAACACACGGAGGAATCTATTTTGACATGCGGAGCTGAAGTTCAAAAAGGTAATTCACCAACTGAGAGAAAGCTCCAAAGGCTCTTTAGAAATCCTGAAGTTTCGAAAATGATAAAGCGCTGCAATGATTTTGGGGCAGGGGGCGTTTCTGTTGCCATAGGAGAGCTTGCAGAAGGACTAGACATAAATCTTGATGCCATACCGAAAAAATATGACGGATTGGATGGTACTGAGCTTGCTATTTCTGAATCGCAAGAGAGAATGGCGGTTGTTGTATCAAGTGACAACGCCGACAGATTTATCAAGCTTGCCTCGGAGGAAAATCTTGAGGCGGTTATAGTCGCAAACGTTATGGATAATAGACGCCTAAGAATGTTTTGGCGGGGTAATGACATTGTTAATATATCCAGAGATTTTCTTGATACAAACGGCGCAAAGCAAACATCTGATGCCTTTATTAAAACCGATTTCGTTTTAGAAAATAACAAAAAGCAATGCGCTGACATAAAAACTGCTTGGATAGAAAATCTTTCTGATTTAAACGTCGCTTGCCAAAAAGGTCTTAGCGAGCGTTTTGACTCAACGGTAGGCGCAGGCACTGTGTTTATGCCGTTTGGTGGGAAATATCAGCTCACGCCTATAGAGGCGATGGCTGCAAAAATTCCCGTTTTATCAGGAGAAACAAATACAGTATCGCTTATGTCGTATGGTTATAACCCGACTATATCTAAAAAGAGTCCTTTTCATGGAGCTGTTTTGGCGGTTGTTGAATCTATATGTAAGATCGTTGCTGTTGGTGGAAAATACGAAAATATCCGCATGACATTTCAGGAATATTTTGAAAGGCTAGGCAGCGATCCGACCAGATGGGGTAAACCTTTAAGCTCGCTTCTTGGTGCGTTATATGCTCAGTTAAAGCTTAACATTCCGTCTATTGGTGGTAAGGATAGTATGTCTGGAACGTTTAAAGATTTGGACGTTCCTCCGACGCTTGTTTCATTTGCTGTTAATACAGCAAAGCAAAGCGATATTATTTCGAATGAGTTTAAAAAATCTGGAAGTATACTTACGCTTATTGAAACAGAATATGATGATAATTGTTTGCCGGATTTTGAAAAACTCGTTAATAATTTTAGCATGATAAACAACCTTATAAAAGGTGGACAAGCTATCTCTGTTCATACTGTCGGTTTTGGCGGTATTGCCGGGGCAATTAGCAAGATGTCTTTTGGTAATGCAATTGGCGCGGAGCTTTCGTATGAAGATGAAGCTGATTTGTTTGCTGAAAAATACGGCACATTTGTTTTGGAAATGGATTGTTCTGAAGATGAGGTTTATAAAGTCCTCAAAGATGTGAGATTTAAAATAATCGGAAGGACAACTGAAGGCTCTGATTTTATTGTTAACGGTAAAACAATTAGTGGAAAAGAATGCTTAGAAGCATGGATTTCTAGATTTGAAAGTGTATTTCCGACTGAATTATTAGAAAATTATGAAAAGTCTGATATTAATTTCAAGCCATTTGTTAGTGATGTGAAAAAAGCTTCGAGCATAAAAATTGCAAAACCACGTGTATTGATCCCAGTATTTCCCGGAACAAACGGTGAATATGATGCAGCTATACAATTTGAAAAAGCTGGAGCTGTTGTGGATATGTTTGTTATCAAAAACCTTACGGTGGCTATGCTTGAGGAATGCATCGGAGAAATGGTTAAGTGCATAAACAATTCCCAAATTATTATGTTCCCGGGTGGCTTTAGTGCCGGTGACGAACCGGAGGGCTCTGGAAAATTTATTGCTGCTGTTTTCAGAAATCCGTTCATTAAGGATGCAGTTATGAATATGTTGAATAACAGAGACGGGCTTATGCTCGGAATATGCAACGGTTTTCAGGCTTTGATTAAGCTTGGGCTTGTCCCATATGGAGAAATCAGAGATATGGATGTTAATAGCCCGACGCTTACTTTTAACAAAATAGGAAGACATATATCAAACTTAGCGAGAACAAAGGTTGTTTCAAAGCTTTCTCCTTGGTTTAATAGCATTGATATTGGCGACATTCACACGATTCCTGTTTCGCATGGAGAAGGGCGATTTGTTGCTGATGAGGCCTATATAAAGCAGTTAGCTCAAAATGGTCAAATTGCTACTCAATACGTTGATTTGGAAGGAAATCCCACTTATGACATTATGTTTAATTCTAATGGGTCTATGTGTGCGATTGAAGGTATAACAAGCCCGGACGGAAGAATACTTGGCAAGATGGGTCATTCTGAGCGTATTGGTGATGGATTGCTGAAAAATGTTGATGGGAATAAAGAACAATACTTATTTGGATCTGGTGTTTCATATTTTCAATAATTAAGATCTATATTATACTTATAAAAAATAATCAAGACAGCCACCATGTAAAATTTTGGTGGCTGTTTTTTGTAAAATATTTCTAACGGCTAAATATTGTGGTTTTTAATAGGCAGTAAGGTCATTTGAAGCTGACTTGACGGTTCTTTGTTGATTTAGTAATTTATAGCATTGTTTTCGTAAAAGTTTCGTTTTGCGAAAAGATACATACCTATCAAGACACCCTTCTTTTAGCATTATTTCAAGATTGAAAATTAAAAAGCTCCACGTAAGCGTTTTTACATAGAGCCATTTACTATAACAAATATGTAATTTATTTTTTAAAATTAATACCGAATATGCCCCCAAGGCCGCCACCGGCTATGCTTAATACTATTATTGTTAATGTTCTTGAATCGATGCCGAAATTTTCTGTAAACAATACCCCAAAAAATATCCAAATTACCGCATATACGGCGCCTGCTGCAAGCCCCCAAAGCCATCCTCTGTTGTCAGCGCTCTTTGCTGAGTCAAAACCCGAAATCATGACTGATATGACGCAAGTAACCGTCACAAATATCGGAACATTGCTTTCAGAAAAAGACGTATACCTAAGTAAAAATGCGCATGCTATAAAAGCTATGCATGTTATAGAATATGCTATTAGTGTTCCTATTAACAAAGCTTTCAGCGAGTGTTTTTTTTCATCGGTAAGAGATATTCCTGCTCTTGAATCACCTTTCAAATTATATCCCTCCTAAAGCATTCTTAAATAAACTTTTGATATATATAACATTGTACGAACTATATTTATAAATTATTACTTAAATTCTTACTTGATGTATAAAAAAAGACAAACCGCCGTTTGTAAGCGTTTTGTCCTTTTTATATATATAATCTTTGCGAAAATTAAATTACCGCCAAAGTTTTACAACCCATGTCAATTATTTTATTAAGATTAAAGATTGCATCGTATTGACAATCGTTAATTGTTTTTAATTCTTTATAAATAGCAGTAAAGTTCGATTCGTTTCTAAAGATTTCTTTCTTAACAGATTCTATATGTTTTTTTTCTATCTCGTTAAGGGTCTTATTAATATTCTCAGATTCTGTGCAATAACATTCATTAAATTTGCAATATACATCAATCTGATAGTCACTCATAACTGTTTTTGTATATGCTTTTAGGTTTAAGATAGACTTGATTTTACCGAAAATATCATATTTGTTTTGCAATAAGGTGTTAATTTCTCTCGAATTTTTATCAATATCCTCTAGCATATCGTCAACATCTAACATACTTGGTTCCCTTTCTTCTTGTTCCTTTCTTATCCCGGCCAATATGACTGATTGTGCTTGGAAAACACGATATGCTATTAAATCGTTTTTGGTTATAGAAGGATTTGATAACAGCGTTGCCACAACTAAACCTCCGATTATTTTATTCATTTATGACACACCTTCCTTTAGTATTTTAATCCTATAAGACAATATTTTTCGTAACTAACTCTCTTAATAATAATATGCCACCATATTATGAACAAACTATGTACAACACGTTAATAATCTGTAAAAGTATACGTATATTTCTTGAATTTGTCTTGTATATTCAACAAAATGTGAGAATTAAAATAACAAGGCCCCCTTATGCAATGCTCAAAAGAGTTTATACAGTTAAGGGGGCTTGTTATAAATGTTATTGTAAATAAATATAATTTATATAAATCAGTAAATATTAGAACATTCTTCCTCCGCCGCCGCCACCAGACATCATACTCATTAGAAGCAGGTACATCAACATATTGTTTTCTCCGCACATGCCGCCGCCAAACATACCAGGGCACATCATCATAAGCATTAAAAACATAAGTTCATTGGATTGAGGATTGAATCCCATTCCCGGATTTGCCATACTATTCATCAAAAAATACCTCCTTAAAATATTCGCCAAGGTTTATATCTCTTAGCTACTATATTTTATGAGGTATTAAGTAAAAATTGCCTGTCTTGTTAAAATTTATGACTGTCTTACTTGCCGGCGCGGTTGCCAAGTTCTGTAAAGATGTCTTGCCAAGTAACATCCGTAGACACCATTAAAACGCTAAGATGATAAATAAGGTCTGATATTTCATAAACCAATTCATCCTTTGTATCATTCTTTGATGCAATAATAACCTCTGCGGATTCTTCCCCAACCTTTTTAAGTATTTTATCAATACCTTTATCAAACAAATAGTTCGTATATGAGCCTTCTATAGGGTTTTCCCGCCTAGCTAATATAACGTTGTATAGCTCTATAAGTCTCTTAGAGCCATACATTTCTCTTTCGTCAAATAGTTTTGGAGAAACAGGTTCATCTTCGATAGTTTTGAAAAAACAAGATCTGTGGCCTGTATGGCAGGCAGCCCCTTTCTGCTCAACAAGCAGAAGAAGCGTATCCTCATCGCAGTCATAACGAATCTCTTTAACAGTTTGCATATTTCCGCTTATTTCCCCTTTTAACCAGAGACAGTTGCGAGAGCGGCTGTAGTAATATGCCTTTCCTGTTTCAATAGTTTTTTGCAGAGCTTCCTTATTCATATAAGCTAGCATTAGAACCTCTTTGTTTTCAAAGTCCTGTGTTATAACCGGAACAAGGCCTCTATCGTCAAACTTTATAGTGCTTAATGTATTCATTATATTCATAGTATCAACACCCCTTGACATTTTGAATGCATAATAATAAATATGTTTATGCAACTCATCAAATTACAATACTTTAACTATCTTATAATTTTTGATATAGCTGTATAGCTTTACTAAGGTCTATAGCGCCCTGATAAAGCGCCTTTCCTATAATGACACCAGAAGCTCCTATCGCTTTTATATCATCCAAATCTCTTAGAGAAGAAACGCCTCCGGATGCGATTATATCCATCCCAGATAAATCTATTAATTGCTTGGTTGCAGAAATGTTTGGGCCTGTCATCATTCCGTCTTTTGAGATATCGGTATAGATAACAGTTTTAACGCCAATATCGGCCATTTTTACGCATAATGATACGGCTGTAACGTCACTTATTTCTTCCCAGCCGCTTATAGCAACTTTGCCTTCTTTTGCATCAATGCCAATAGCTATTTTGTCTCCATATGTCCTTACAGCGTCTTTAACAAAGGTTGGGTTGTTTATAGCCGCTGTACCCAATATAACCCTGCTAACGCCTATATTAAGCTTTGTTTCGATATCATCCATAGTCCTTATTCCTCCCCCGACCTGAATCGGTATACAGACTTTGGAAACAATTGATGCAATAACATCATTATTGTATGAGCTGCCAAGCCTTGCCCCATCTAAATCAACTATATGTATGTAAGAAGCTCCTTTAGAAACCCATTGCAAAGCTTGGTCGCATGGGTCATCATTAAAAACGGTAACATCATTGAAATTTCCTTGAACCAGCCTTACGCATTTCCCACCCTTTATATCAATAGCCGGATAAATCTGCATTTGTAACCTCCATATGTAATAAAAGTTGTGAATTTTATAAATATTGATAATAAATCAAATATTATATTTATTCAAAATTTAATTTATATTTATAATATTATAAAATTTTCTAAAAATTTTAACTATTCAAG